>JAYTNY010000059.1:0-9395 GCA_043748055.1 Roseobacter sp. | reverse complement strand
CGCGCTAACTCGACTTAGGCTTTAGCTTTCTTTTCTTTCTTCTCGGCTTTGCCCTCACTCTTCTTCGCTTCATCACTCGCAGCCACCTTTTCGGTCTTGCTTTCGGTGGAGGTGGACTCGGCGGGCTTTGTTTCTGTCGCGGTTGTTTCGGTCTTGGCGGTGTCTTTGCCCTCACCACCCGCGCTTGCGTCAGTTGATGTAGCCTCCGCCGACACAGCTTCTTCTTTGGGCTTAATGCTCTTCTTGTCGTCGCCTTTCTTGCTGTCGTTGATGTAAAAGCCTGTGCCCTTAAATGCAACCGACACATTATTGATCATCTTATAAATGCTGCGCTTGCTGCAATTGGGGCATTTTTTTAATGGCTTATCGGTAAATTTTTGTTGGGCTTCAAAGCTATAGCCGCAATCTGGACACGCGTATTGATACCTGGGCATGGCGGCGGATTATAGCGACCAGCTATCAGTTATTAGCTTTTCGGCGGGGTTTCGTTCGCGGCGTTCTTTTCAGATGAGCGTGCGCTGGTTGAAGCTGATTGCTGATCGCTAATCGCTGATAGCCTTCCCCGCACGCGTTGTTCTGTGCTGCGCACCAGCTTGCGCGCCCGCGAGCGGAAGCCAGAGAGGTTGTTGTTGAAGCGGCTAATCGTGCGTTGGCTCTTGGTCACTGGCTTCGGCACGCCCCACTCGATGGCTGCTGCCGCCCACGTTAACCCACCACCAAACCCAATTGTCAAAATTTTGTCGTGCGGGCGCAGGCGGCCCGTCTCGGCAGCCTCGGCTAATGCAATGGGAATGCTGGCCGCGCTGGTGTTGCCATAGCGATCCAGATTCACAATCGTCTTCTCCATCGGCACGCCCAAAGACTTCATGGCGCTTTCCAAAATGCGGATGTTGGCTTGGTGCGGAATCACAATATCTACCTGCGCGGCTACCCAGCCCACTTTGTGCATCACCTCGCGCAAGGTCTTGTCTACCACCCGCGTCGCAAACTTATACACCTCGCGTCCGTTCATCTTCACAAAATGAGATTCAACGATGGGCGATTGGCTGTTCACAATCGCGTTCTTGGGGCCGCCCATCTGCGGGCCGTTGCCATTCGCAGACACGTAAAGAAAATCACCGCCGCTGCCATCCGAGCGCAATATTGTTGAGAGCACACCACCAGGTTGGTCACTGGCTTGCAACACCACCGCGCCCGCGCCATCCCCAAACAACACACAGGTGTTGCGGTCTGTCCAATCCACGATGCGTGAGAGCGTCTCAGCCCCAATCACCAACACGTAATTCGCGCTGCCCGCTTTTATCGCATCCGCGCCCATGCTGAGGGCATACACAAAGCCGCTGCATGCCGCGCTCACATCAAACGCACCCGCTTTTATTGCGCCCAACGCATCTTGCACGGCGCAGGCCGTGGCCGGGAAGAAATTCTCCGGCGTCGCCGTCGCCACCATAATCAAATCAATCTGGCTGGCGCTCACGCCCGCTACATCCAGCGCTGCTTGGGCCGCATACGTCGCCAACATCGATGTGGATTCGTTGTCCGCTGCAATGCGTCGCTCGCCAATGCCCGTGCGCTCGCGGATCCACGCATCCGACGTGTCCACAAACTTGGCGATGTCGTCGTTTGTCATCACCTTGCTCGGCAAATACTTGCCCCAACCGACGATGTGAGCGTATCGCATAAAGCTGTAAGCTATAAGCGGTAAGCTGTAAGCGATAAGCTGAAATTAGCTTATCGCTTACCGCTTATAGCTATTCCACAAATTCCTTTAACACAATGCTGCCGTTGTGCCCGCCAAAGCCAAACGAGTTGGACATGGCGATGCGCACGGGCTTGCGTAGGGCTTGGTTGGGTGTGTAGTTCAAATCGCACTCGGGGTCGGGCACGGTGTAGTTGATGGTTGGGGGAATCACATCGTCTTGGATGGCCTTGACGCAGAAGACAGCCTCGACCGCGCCCGCCGCACCCAGCAAGTGGCCGGTCATAGATTTGGTGGAGCTGATGGCTAGATCGTAAGCCGCCTCGCCCCACACTTTCTTAATCGCTTTGGTCTCGTTAGAGTCATTGAGCGGGGTGCTGGTGCCGTGTGCGTTCAAATAATCTACATCGGTGGGTTTGATGCCTGCCTGCAGAAGCGCAAATTCCATCGCTTTGGCTGGGCCATCTACGTTAGGTGCGGTGATGTGATAGGCATCATCGGTGCAACCATAGCCCACGATCTCGGCGTAAATCTTTGCGCCGCGCGCCTGCGCGTGTTCCAGAGATTCAATCACCAGCATGGCCGCGCCCTCGCCGGTCACAAAGCCGTTGCGGGTCAAATCAAACGGGCGGCTGGCGGTTTCGGGCGTGGCATCGTGCTCAGTGAGTGCGCCCATGTTGCGGAAGGCCGCCATCGCAAAGTCGTTAATCGCGGCTTCGCAGCCGCCCGTCAACACCACGGGCACGCGGCCTGATCGAACCATCTCGAACGATTCGCCAATGGCGTTGGTGCTGCTGGCGCACGCAGTAACCACGCAATAGTTTGGCCCGCGAATCTTAAAGTGCATGGCAAGCTGTCCGGTCGCCGTATCGGGCAACATCATCGGCACCGTAAATGGGTTGACACGCCGTGCGCCCTTCTTAATCATTACTTCGTATTCGCTGGTAAGGGTATTGATGCCGCCAATGGCACAGCCAATGACCAGCCCCACATGCCACGAACTCTCATCCGTAATCTGCAACCCCGAATCGGCCATCGCCTCGCGCCCAGCCACCAGCGCCAAATGCGAGACGCGATCTAAGCGCCGTGCCTCTTTTGCGCCGAAGTGCGCACCGGGGTCAAAATTCTTCACTTCGCCCGCCACCTTAAAGTCCAGTTGCGAGGTGTCGAAGTGCGTAATGGGGGTGACGCCGTTTTGCCCGGCAAGGGCGGCCTCCCAACTGCTGCGCACATCCAGCCCAATGGGGCTGACCATGCCCATGCCGGTGATAACGACGCGAGAACGCATATCGCGTGGGCGTTGGGAGTGATTGATACCGTTTGTTGAACTCATGCTGTCTGGGTTAAAAGAACCTAAGGCCCTTAAAGAGCCTTAGGTTCTATATCGGCGGAGAAACGCTGCGATTATCACATGCAAACACCGCCAGCTTGCCAGAGTTGCGTTGCGACGTAACGTGCGACGCACCTCCCGCGTTTTGTGGCAGAGTTTATAGCGATGCAGGTGCGTCGCACATTCACCCAAATGGCTCTTGTCCACATAGCCATCCGGCTTTACAGTCACTTCATGCAATCTGCTATACCAAAACAGACGAAATTCTTTTATGGCTGGGTCGTTGTTGGCATTACGGTGGCGGTGCTACTGCTGTCTGCGGGTGTGCGCAGCGCACCCGGCGTAATGATCGACGCGCAACTGTTGGACACCGGCTGGCAACGCGTGGTGCTGTCATCAGCAGTATCGCTGGGGTTGGCCGTGTTTGGGTTGGGCGCGCCGTTGGCCGGGTCGCTCATCGCCCGGTTTGGGGCGCGGCTCATCGCGCTCATCGGGCTATTGTTGATGGGCATCTCGATGTTGATTAGCGCGCGGCTGAGCACACAGACCGAGTTAAATTTATTTTGGGGCGTGCTCAGCGGGTTTGGCACGGCGCTGGCGGGTTCAGTCATCGGCGCGACAGTGGCAAACCGCTGGTTTGTGGCGCGGCGTGGCCTGGTCACTGGGTTGTTTGGCGCAGCGGGCAGCGCGGGCCAGCTCATTTTTATTCCGCTGCTAACGCGCTGGACGGACACGCTGGGCTGGCGCGACACCGCGTTTATCTTGGGCGTGGTTCTGCTGGCGCTCATGCTGCCAGTGTTGCTGCTGATGCGCGACGACCCATCGAAGGTGGGGCAATTGCCGTATGGCGCGACTGCACCCCCTCCCCCGACCCCAGCGCTAAAAGGGAGGGGAGAAAGTGTGATGGCGGTTGCACTGCGCACACCCACGTTCTGGCTGCTGGCCATCACGTTCTTTGTGTGCGGCTTTAGCTCCAACGGCATTATTGGCACGCACTTCAAAAGCTATGCGCTGGATTGCGGCATCCCCAGCGGCACGGCGGCCAACTTGCTGGCGGTGATGGGCGTGATGAACTTTGTGGGCACGCTGGCTTCCGGTTGGCTAACCGACCGGTTTGACCCGCGCAAGCTGCTGGGCATGTATTACACCTTTCGCGGCATCTCGTTGCTCATGCTGCCTTTTCTAAATCAAGAAATTCCATTGATTGGGTTTATGGTGTTGTTTGGCTTGGATTACATCGCCACTGTGCCGCCCACCATTGCGCTGTGCGCCGATAGCTTTGGCCGCAAAAACGTGGGGACGATATACGGCTGGGTGTTCTGCGCCCACATGATTGGTGCAGCCATTGCCACTTCAATGGGTGGCTACATTCGCCAGACGCAGGGGCAATTTGGGCTGGCGTTTGTGGCAGCAGGCATTTTGGCAGTGGCAGCGGGCGCGCTCAGCTTGCGCATTCGGCGGGGCATTGCTGCGCCGCAGTTGGCGGTGGCGTAAGCACGCAGCTAGACCTGGCAGGTTTGAACGTAAGAAGCCTTAATCTGTCGCGTTCAAACCTGCCAGGTCTATGCAGCACTACCGCCGAACCAGCGGCAAGAACTGTTTGCGTTTCGTGCTGTCCGGCGGGGTCACTTGTGTTACCGGCGCGGCGGTGTTGTTGGGCAGGTTAATCTCATCGCTGCTGGTGCTGATGCTGAGGGCGATGTTGAGGTTGCCTGTGGCGTTGGCTGCCACAGACGCAATCAACACAAACCCACCACTGCCGTTGGCGGGCAACGCAGGCAACGACCACACGAGTTGGTTGCCGGTCATCGTTGGCGTTACGCCGCTGGTATCTCGCACATAGCCCAGGCCGGGCGGCAACACTGCCATGAGTTTGAGGCCGTTGGCTGCCGCGCCACCGGTGTTGCTGTAGGCCAGTGTCAGCGTCACGTTTTGGCCGGGCTTCACGCTGGCGGGCAAGACCCCGCTCACCGCCACATCGGCATAGACGCGAGCTGTAATCTGGGCGGTCTCGTAATCGCCAAACTCACCCACGTAGACGTTTTGCGCCAACAAGCTAAGGCTGGCTGTGCTGAAGTCGGTAGCCGTAACCGGCACGCTGTAGGCGATGCTGACGGCTTGGCTTTGGCCGGGGCCGAGCTTGAGTTGGTTCGGTGCGCCCGTAAGCGATGCCCAGCCTTGCGATTGGCTGTAGGCCAAATTCACAGTGCGGGTGGTGTTGGCGTGATTTGTGAGGGTGAAAACCGCCGTGCCACTGCTACCCGGCTGCGCCACCCAACTGCCTGGGCCAGTAACGATGAGGTTCTGGACGTGGAAGGGCTTAGAGTCCACACGTTGGTACGGGCCAACTTCGGGCGCGTTTTGCAGCGCGGCGGTACCGCTCATCGCTAATCTGTAACTACCCTCCTGAGGAGGCAGCCAGGTGCCAGCGAATACACCATCGTTTGCCGTGCCATCATCGTGCGTGCCGTCATCAAACAGATTGACATTAACAATTTCGCTAAGACTTGGGCTAAGCACTGCGAACGATGCATTGGTTGCTGCGAGCGATTGAATTGATAAGCGACTGGGCAAATTGGCAGCTATGGCTGGCCGGCTGAGCAGCTTAAAGGCTCTTGATGAGGCGCGAGCTGTCACGGTTAATTCATATGCATCAGAACTTGCCACATAACCTGAGACGACCATTTTCCAATTTCCAGATTGAGGATTGGGGACACGAACTCTATCTACATAGGTTGTGGTTGTCGTCATTCCTGACGACGGAACATAAACAGTGTTGTCTGGCGCGACCAAGTCCATCTTTTGGGTGTAATAGTTCGAAACATTCCTCACCAACAAAACGTGAAGGTCTTGCAGGGTGCTATCCACAGAAACAGTCATCGTGGTGACGCAAACGGATGTGAAGTAATTGCAGCTGTACAAAGCGAGATCCGTTGGTGTTGGGCTGCGATGTAAGGTTGCACTTTGCTGCATCTCACCCCAAATGATTTCGAGTAGTGTATCTATCGAGTCAAGTAGCGGCCCCCAAATGCCATAACTAAAGCCTACGCGCAGAGCATGGCCTCCGGTTTCTGTAGCAATTACATGCCAAGGATTTATGTTGTTGTAGATATCGGCCTCGCCGACCACAAGCTGATGCGTGGAGGACAACCAGGACGTATTGAGTGGAATCTCATTGCTAGTGATGTAGGCAGTGTTGGTGATGCGCATGCCAAGCGGGGCTTCGTTTACACGGGCGTAGATTTGTAGCTCTGGGCCTGGGCAAACATCGTAGCAGCCGTAGTACAGATCTGGCCTCGCCAGCGTGCCTACATTCCACGTCAGCAAGTTGCCGTTGCGTGTCACCGACAGGGGCGATACAGCATCTAGCGAGGTACCCAAAACCGTTAGGCCGCTCGGCAACACATCTGTTACGACGACGTTGGTGGCGTCGCCCTCGCTGGTGTAATTGCCTTGTTGGTAGGCGCGCAGCGTGTAAGTCAGCAACTGGCCGGGCAACAGATAGTTTGCGTTGGCCGTTTTGTACACTGCCAGTGCAACAGTGGGCGTGTAAACCAGCACACCCATGCCGAATTGGTTGTCGGCTAAGTCAACATCCGGCAGGTCATCCCCCACGCGCACCGTGTTGGTTAGCACCGTGCTGATAGGTAGATTCCCCGTTTGCACCGAGACCGTTAATGCCTTCGTCTCGCCGCGCATCAGTGTGCCCAGCGACCACACAATTTGGTTATTGCTTACTGTGGCCGATTGCGGATACGACAGCCCCAGCAGCGCAACCCCGGAAGGCAATGTATCGGTGACGCGCAAATTGCGGGCGTGGGTGTTGCTTTGTGCAGAGCCGAAATAGTCGTAGCTGTGCAAGACGTTTACGGCGTAGTTAATCTTGCGCCCTGGTAACGTCTTGGGCACATCCGATGTTTTCTGCACAGCGAGGTTGACAAACGGTGTAACCACCTGCCCCACGCTCAGGCTCGCGTTGTTGTCGGTCAGAATGTCCGTCTCGTTCAAACTCACCTGCACTGTGTTGGTAAACCGCGTGCCCGGCAATGTGTTATTCGGCACTTTTAGCAGCACGTAAAACGTCTCGCCGGGGTAGTAGTAATTATTGCTGGATGGCAAAACCGTGCCGATGTCCCAGATGAGTTGCGACCCCGCCAGGGTGAGGCTGGTGTTGAGCGTAGAGGTGACAAAGGTCGCGCCGGCAAACGGCAAGGTGTCGGTGATGCGCACGACGGTGGCAGGCGAATTGCCGCTGTTGCGGTAGCTGATGGCGTATTGCACCGTATCGCCCGGCACGTAGCGCCATACATCGCCAGGGTTGGGCGGGTAACACAAGTAGCCGCCTGAAAACACCAGGCCGCACAGCGTTTTGCTGACGGCCATGTCTCGCGTGGGGACAACGGCGCGGGTTTGCACCAGGCTTCTGTTGTTTGCGGTATATGCATCGGTCTCGCTCAGGTTAATTTCAGCGGTGTTGGTAAACAACGACCCCGGCGTGGCATTTATTGGCACGCGCAGGGTAACGCGAATGTTGTTGTAATAAGACGAGTAGCCGCTGGTCAAATCGCCCAGACTCCAGATCAACTGATTGCCCGATTGCACCATGCCGGTTGGCACCGATGTGGAGACAAACTCTGCGCCATCGAACGGCAACGTGTCGGTCAGCTTGACATTGGGCGCGAGGGTGTTGCTGTTGTTGGCATACGAGAGGTAGTAATCCACCAACGTCCCCTGCGGAAATTCGCAAATGTTGCCTGGGTAGTTGTAACAGTAGCCACTTAAAAACTTTTGAACGCTCACATCGAAGACGGGCGCAATGACGCTGGCAGTGGCGCTGGCCTGATTGTTGTCTGGGCTAACGTCGGCCTCGTTCTGGCAGATCTGAATAGTATTGGTGAAAAGCGTCCCCGGTGTGGCCGTGTTCTTCACCCGCACTCGCACCATCATGTAACCCGCGTTGGCGTTAAAAGCGTTCAACTCGCCAAGGTTCCAGCGCAGTTCGTTATCCACCACCGAGAACCCCTGCGTCCACGTCGTGGTGATAAACGTGAGTTCAGCCGGAAGCGTGTCGGTAATGCGCACGTTGCTGGCCGCGCTGTTGCCGCTGTTGGCAAAATTGATGGCGTACTCAAAATCCGCATTGGGCGCGTAGCCGCAGTACGTATTAGGGTAATACGGGTAACAATTACTGATGCTCTTGGTGACAAACGTGTCGTGCGTAGCCGCCGCCACATTCACCGTGTGGGTAAACACGTTGTCGGCTGGGTTCGTATCCGTTGCGGGCGTGCTAACCTGCAACACGTTTACCAACGAAGAACTAATAGGTGCCGATGGCAACACCCGCACCCGAACATAAGCAGCCCATACCGGGCTGTAATACAACGGCCCAGGCGGGTACGCCGAATATGAGTAGGCGACCGGCAGATTCGCCAAATTCCAGGTCAGCGTTTGCCCATTTTGCGTAAAGCTAGAAGGCACAGTATTCCCGCCATACAGGTTAACAACTGTCGCCGTTATAAATTCGAGGTTGGCGGGCAATACATCGGTCACCACCACTGGGTTGTTGTAAAACGTGTTGCCCTTGTTATACACATTCAGCCCATAGGTTATTTCTTTGCCTGGGGTTGGAACAATTTGCTGGTAATAAGGCAGCGGGCTGAGGAGATACTTCTCAACCGCCGGGTTAACCGCCATCGCGGCAATCTCGTGGATGTAGCCACCGCGTGGCAACACGCTGCTGTTGTTATACAGATTCTCGTCTACTACGCTGGGGCCAATCTCGGCGGCGGCGTTGGCCGTACCGGTTGGGGCATTGGGGCTAACCGCCACCTGCACATTAAATTGCTGCTCCCACGCACCCTGCACCGCGCCGATGCTCCAAATCACTTGGTTGCCTGCCAAAATCGGCGTTAGGCCGCCACCCGGTTGCCCGGTGTTAAACACGTTATACGATTGATACGTGACGCTGTTTGGCAACGTCAGCGTAATGACCACGTTGCTGGCAGTTATATTGCCGGTGGCATACAGCGTGTAGCGTTGCGCAGTGCCTGGGTAAAACCAGCCCTGCCCATACGGCGTTAGGCTGATGGTGAAATCGGTAGCGTTAATTGCGTTGCTTTCGTTGATGCGGGTTGTGCCATTTACGCGGCTCACTGTCCTTGTGGTGCCTGCGGTTTGTTCATCGGTCTGGGGGGCGGCTTGCGCGGCAAACTGCCCGCCCGCCAGCGCCACCGCACCTACATTCGGCGATAGCGTATACAACCCATTTGCATGGGTGTTGCCCGAAGCACTAGCTAATGCTTGAGTTGATTGAGTTGACAAGGCCAGCGTGCCCTGCACCTGTTGTGCGCTGAGCGGATATCCGTA
>JAYTNY010000058.1:0-2383 GCA_043748055.1 Roseobacter sp. | reverse complement strand
GCCTCGTCCACCAGTTGCTTTACGTTGTTTAGGCCGATGGCGCGGCGCGGCGCGTTGGGGCTGCTCTTGGCTACACAGTACGAGCATTTCAAATTGCAGTCGTAGTTGGTGTAAATCCACAGCTTCCACGCCATTGCGGGTGCGGCGGGGTTTATCTCAACAAGGTCGGGGGTGGGTAGGGGCATAAGGGTTTCTAATGTTTGTCAAGTTGTTAAGGGTTGTAAGGTTGCTAAAAAACTTGCCCAACCTTACAACGTTATCAACCAGCTCGGATTTAGTATCTTCGCTTAAACACTGCATAGGTAAACGGCTGTTCACTGTGCCACGGAGTTTGGTGCGTTTCGCGGGCGGTGTCAATTAACTCAAAGTCATCGCCAAATTCATCACAAAGCTCAGGTGCGCCGTACCGGCGCACATCCAGGTTGCTTCAGCGGGGTGGGCCATCCAAAGCAAAGGTACTGATAACGATGTGCCCGCCCACTTTCACCGTGTCACGCACGGTGTCAAGATACGCTCAGCGGTCAGCCGTCTTGGTCAGAAAATGAAACACGGCGCGGTCGTGCCACAGGTCTACATTTTTGGGCAACGTGCCGTTGGGTTGAGTGATGTCGGCCTCGACCCACTTTGCGTTGTGTGCTTTGGCCCCCAGCCGCAGTTGCGCCCGTTGCATGGCTGCGGCAGAAAGGTCGTTCACGGTTACATCGCTGTAGCCACAAGCCAACAACGCATCCACCAAAGATGAATCACCGCCGCCCACATCCAGGATGCGTGCCGTGCGTTGTGGCGCAACTTGTGTAATGAACTGCAACGACAGCCCCGCGTCCGCCTGCGTCCAGCTCACCTCGCTTGGCTGCTTGGTGGTGTAGATGTCTTCCCAGTGTTCTTTGGGGTTCATTGCCCGTGAGTATATGCGTGCACCCAGCGCGCCCCACATTACAAATTTATTACGTACTCATATAACGTTTCTCTTTGTGGGCCACGCCCCTACAATCACCGCACTCGTGAGCAACTCAACTCAGCGCACCAAACGCATTCTGATGGTTATGGCCAAAGCGCCCGCGCGCGGCCAGAACAAGACCCGCCTCGGCAACCTGATTGGGCTGGAGGCCGCGACCGATTTTTACCGTTGCCTGCTGTCCGATGTGCTGGACGTAGTCCGCGACATAGTCCGTGCTGTGCCCGATGTGACACCCGCCATCGCCTACACCCCTGCCGGCAGCGAGGCTGTGTTCCGCCAGATTGCGCCCGATTTTGAGCTGGTCTTGCAGCAAGGCGAATTGCTGGGCGACCGCCTGCACCACGTGCTGCACTATGCTTTAACGCATGGCTACGATCAGGCCGCCGTACTCAGCGCCGACACGCCTTTCGTAGACCCCGCCGCGTTGGCGCATGGCTTTGCCGCTTTAACGGATGGCGCGGATGTGAGCATTGGCCCGTGTGATGACGGCGGCTGGTATGTAATGCATCTGCACACCCCGCACCCCGAACTGCTCGTGCCCATTACGATGAGCACATCCCAAACATACCAAGACACCCTGGCTGCCGCCCAGCGCGCCAACCTGCGCATTGAGGTGTTGCCCGCCACCACCGACGTGGACACCCCCGACGACCTGACCAAAATTTTGCAAACATCGGCCCAGTTGCCCGCGCAAGTGGCCCGCCACACCCGAGGATGGTTAACCCAATGGCAACAAGCACAGCAATCAACTTAGCCGCACGTACAACACACGCCGCAACTCTGCCGCGCCAGCTTTACATCGAGGTCACCAATCGCTGCAACTCACTATGCAAATCCTGTCCCCTCACTTACGACCATTTTTTGCAGTGGGAACCCAAGCACCATCTCAACTGGGATCAGTTTCGCAACATCGTAGACCAGGTGCCGAGCATTGACCGCGCCGTGCTGCACGGCATCGGCGAACCGCTGATGAACCCGGACTTGCCGCGCATGGTGGCCCACCTCAAACAGCGTGGCGCGCATGTGCTGTTTAACACCAACGCCGTGCTGCTAAACCAGGAACGTGGCGATACGCTGGCCGAAGCCGGTCTAGATGAATTGCGCGTCAGCCTCGACGCCATCACGCCCAGCCTCTACGCGCACCTGCGGGGCATCGATGCGCTGCCCCGCATCCTCAACAACCTGCGCACTTATATGCAGCGTCGCCGTGAGCGCAGCGCTAACGAACCCAAACAACCCATCACGTCTTTCTGGTTTGTGGGCATGCAAGAAAACCTGCACGAGCTGCCCGACGTGGTGAAGCTGGCAATCGAAATGGGTGTGCCGGAAGTGCATTTGCAACGCCTGGTGTATTTTGGAGATGGGGCCAAGCTGGACGACGACGTGACGGCGAGCCAAGAACAATCGCTGCATGCTTCGCTGCAA
>JAYTNY010000057.1:0-3486 GCA_043748055.1 Roseobacter sp. | reverse complement strand
TGCAGTGATCTTTAACGCGATGGCGATTCATCGTGGGCGCTATTACGCGGAGGTGCTACGTCGCACCCTCATGCTCACTTACACCAAAACCTCCGAGCCGTTTTTCGATTTTTTCTCCAACCAGCCCTGGTTCTTGCAAACGGGCTATCTCGATGGGTTGAGCAACCATGCCCGCCCGTTTTATCAGCGGTTTTGCGATCAGTATCGCAATCAGTTGGACGCCAACTGATTGCGGAGGGTTGTGTGAGTCATGACGATGGCCGTTGCATCACTCCGCCCCGGCACGGGCTGGCACACCACATCGTCCAGCGTCAACGCCTTAACATGATCGAGCACCAGCGCGTGTTGCCATTGCGCCAGATGCGGCTGTTCCCAAACGATCTCGATACTTTTGAGGCGCAGGTTGCGCACGTTCTCAATGGTCAGCGCATCTACGCACTTCTGCACCGCTTGCTCTGGTGCGCTGGTCACCGCTAGGCGCAGGTTGTCAATCGTCAGGTTTTCGATGGGCGCATCGGCGCGACCATGAATGCGGCATGGCCCCGTGCCGCGCGCGATCACGTTGCGCAGCAAGATGTTGCGCATCACACCGATGGGCGCTTCCTTCGCTTTGTCCACGTTGGCGTCAATCTCGCTGCGCTGAATCAGGTTGAAGTGCAATGGGTCGCCATCGCCCCACCAAAACCAATCAAACGGTTTGCACTCAATCGTGACGTTAGTGATGATGATGTTTTCGAGTACGCCGCCATCAAACACCATGAAGGCGATGCCGCGATTCGCACCGGTAATGACGCAGTTAGTAATCGTGACATTGCGGATGGAGTTCTGGTTGCCATCGCAAAACTTGAGCGCGCTGGAGGCCGAGCTTAGGCGGCAGTTGCTCACGGTGATGTTCTCGCAGGGCCGCGCCGGACCATAACTGCTTCCGGAATAAAACACCAGCGCGTCATCGCCGGTCTCGATGGTGCAGTTTGAGATACACACGTCTTTGCAGCCGTCTGGGTCAATGCCGTCGGCCCACACGCCATCTTTCAGGCTGGTATACACATACACGCCGTCAATCACCAGCCGTTCGCAGCCCCACAAATGCATCGTCCACGAGGGCGAGTGCAAGAATGAAAGATCGGTGATGTGCACATCGGTGCAGCGTACGAACAGCACCAGGTTGCCATACGAATCCGGCGTGGGGAACGAGCGCAACAGCGGCACCCCTGCTTGTTCGGCCAGCAATTGGTTGGGGCGGATATACCAATCCTGCATATCCATCAAGCGCCATTCGTATGCCGCCTGGCCGTCCACCGTGCCGCGCCCTTCTAACGTGATATTGCTCGCATCCTCGGCGTAGAACAATGCGTGCTTGTCGAAGCTGGCGCGCTGTTTGCTCGAATACAGCGTGGCCCCTGCCTCGATGTGAATGCGCACGTGGCTGCGCAAATGCAACGTGCCGGAGGTGTACTGCCCCGGCGGAAAATAAACTGTGCCACCGCCCGCCTGCGCGCAAGCCTCGATGGCTGCCTGGATAGCGCTCTGCGCATCCAGGGCTTTATCGCCCGTCGCGCCAAAGTCTTGGATGTTGAAGAGGTTGGTTGTTTGAGTCATGGTTTTGGTGCAAAGCGCGGTGGAATAGGCTGAATAATCTTGCGTTGCTCCTCGGTTAGAGCCGACAGCAAAGCTGCACTGGGCACATAGTTAAAACGCGTGTTCAAGAAGGCAGGTGAATAGCGATACAGCACAATACGACGGAAGTCTGCATTGGTGCGTGCCGCAGAGCCATGCGTAATGGCGTCGGTGAACAGCAGCGCATCACCCGCCTTCAAATACATCTCGGCCATGCCCACCTGTTCGCCCGCCGCCGCATCGCTGCGATACACATCCTCTTGCAGCTTGGGGTGCCGCAACACCGATTTGTGGCTGCCGGGGATGAGGGTCGTGGGGCCATCGCCTGGGCCAATATCTTGCAGAGCCATGATGATGTTGATCTGGCCGACCATCCATTCGCCCGTGTTGGCTTGGCGAAAGGTCATGTAGGTGATCGGGTTTGCGCCGCCGCTATGGATGCCGATATAGCCGCCCGTGCCGCGCACGTTGAGAAAATTCTCGTGGATGGACAAGCCGTTAATGGGGTTCACCCAGCGTCGGCAACGGTTGATCCAGGCTGGATAAGTAATCAGCCGTTGAAAGACCGGGCCGCCCTCGATGATGTTTTGAAAGTTGCAGCCATCGGCACCGCTGTAGGTGTGCGTCTCGATGTTGCCAACCCACACGCCTGATTCCTCATTCGAGCTGCGTCGTTGGCCATTCGCGTAATCCCAATGGGCTTCCACCCACGCGTTCATCTCCCGTAGGTCTTCTTGCGCAATTGCGCCTTTTAAGATGAGGTAGCCGTTGAGATCGAACAAATAATCAGCGAGATATTCGTCAGTCTCATTTGCATCAATCCAATCGCGGGACATATTTATCCTCCTATTTATCGTCGTTGGGGTTACAGGCGTTATATCACTGCGCTCAAATAAAAGCATTTTGACGAGTGATCGAGTGCGTGCTATTTTCCACTGACAAGAGGTGATTAACCATGAGTAAATACAAAGTCTTAACCGAAGAACAAGTTCAAAGCTTTCTGGATAAAGGGTATCTGGTGGTGAAAGGGTGCCTGGAGGCCCGCCTCGCCAATCGGTGGGTGGAGGAGGCTTACGACAGGCTGGGTTACGACCCACACAACCCGGCAACGTGGCAGAAAGACATCGTTTGGATGGATCACAAAAACCGCCTGCCGGTGCGCGAGATTTCGCCAAAAGCCTGGGATGCCATCCTGGATGTGGTGGGCGGTGAAGACCGCATCGAGACGCAGGTAATGCAACTTCCCCCAGGCCATTTCACCGCCATCAACTCGTTCGAGTGGTCAGATGCCTTCATCGTCAATTTTCATCGCGGTGCAGATCAGCCCTGGCAACCGCCTTCGCCCCAGGTGGGCGGCTGGCACAAGGATGGCAGCTACTTCCGGCATTTTCTGGATAGCCGCGAACAGGCGCTGCTCACCATCGTCCTCTGGTCGGATGTGCAACACAAAGGTGGCGGCACATTTGTTGCCCCAGATTCGGTGCGGGTGGTGGCACGCCACCTCTACGAACACCCCGAAGGTGTGCCCCCTGAAGACTTCAAGTTTCAAGAGATGATTCGGCAATGCACGCAGTTTGAGGAAGTGACCGGCGAGACCGGCGATTTCATCATCCTGCATCCCTTCATGCTGCACGCCTCATCTCAAAACGTCATCGGCAAACCGCGCTTTATGAGCAACCCACCCATTGTGCTAAAAGAGCCAATGAACTTTAACCGTGAGAACCCCGAAGACTTCTCGTTGTTAGAGCGGGCGACCTTGCACTACCTGGGTTTGGAGCGTTTGGATTTTCGGCCTGCTGCGCCACGCGAGAGCAATTGGACGGCTGTGTAAGTGAAACTCCCGACCCCGCCGCTTCGCTAACAGGGGAG
>JAYTNY010000056.1:0-5556 GCA_043748055.1 Roseobacter sp. | reverse complement strand
GTCCGGGTTCAGCTCATCAATCGCAATATCAATCGCGCCTGCGTTCTCGCTCCTAAACAAAACCTTGTCCCAACTCTTGCCGCCATCCTTGCTGCGGAACACGCCACGCGCTTCGCTCTTACCTTCGCCAAAGGCATGGCCCAGTGCTGCCACATAAATCACATCTGGGTTCTTGGGGTGTACCGCCATCTTGCCGATGTGGCGCGTGTCGGCCAGCCCACAGTGCTTCCACGTCTTGCCACCATCGGTGCTTTTGTACACCCCATCGCCATAGCTCACGTCGGTTCGTATCGTCGCCTCACCCATGCCCACGTAAATCACGTTGGGGTCGCTGGGGCACACCACCATTGCACCCACCGAGGCCGTCTTAAAAAAGCCATCCGAGATGTTCTGCCAGGTGATGCCTGCATCGGTCGTCTTAAACACGCCGCCGCACACCGCGCCAAAGTAATACGTGCCCAGCTCGTGCGGATGGCCCGCCACCGCCACCACCCGCCCCCCGCGCGAAGGGCCGAGGTTGCGGAAGGGCATGGCTTTCAGGAGATCGGACAGTAGAGTAGACATGCACCTAATTGTGGCGCAAATCAGAAATGAGAGGGCTAGGCTGGGCTCCAGTTTTTGCTGGGACGCTTGTCTTGACAATAAGCAATCAGTTCGGCAGTTCTATCTTCCCTTTTGCATTTCTTAATCAACTCAAGCATTTTGGCTTTCCTGTTCTTCCCGGAGAGATTTTCGGAATCAATATCCAGCGCGAAACACAATCAGTTCGAATCTCATTTGACAGAGAGCCCATCAACTTGCACGCGCACTAACGCTATCTATGCCCTTTGCATGCATGCGTCCTCGCACCCTCACCCCCAACGCATACGGTTGAATCAGCACCTCAGCAACACGCTCGCGGCTACCCATGAACCGCACCAAGTCGCTGCGCGTCAGCCCACGGCTTTCCATGTAGTACTTAATCGCCTCAATAGGGTCGGGTTTGGGGATGGCGTAATGCTCGTCCTCGTAAACGCTTACCAATATGGTTAACACGTCAAGGTAATCGGCTTCTGCCGTGTTTGGTTGGGCGTCAAAGAGCCGTTCCACTTCAGTCAGTGCCGCCTGGTAATCGGCTTCGGTTTTGAGTGGGCGAATTGTCATCATCTTGCAAAATTTTATAGGGTGTCCCATGCTCGAACTGCTTCTCGAACCCACGCCAAATCCTCCGCCCCAAACTCCGGCCACGGCGGCGCTTCATCGTAGTTCAGCAGCCGCTCGTAGCGCACCAGCTTGAAGCAGGCATCTACGGCGGCCTGCACATCCAGCATCACATCGGCATCGGGGGGCAACAGCGGCACAGGCACGCTAGGCAAGGGCTGGCGCAAGGCAATGGGGTAAGCCTCGGTGATGGGGCGGCGCTGCCAGCGGCTCAGAAAAATATAATACGGCGCAGGCAGCCATTCGCCCAATAGCTCAATGCGCTCACCTCCGCGCAGCAAATCCAATTCCAGCAAATGCGTGTGGGTGTTTAGCAAGGCCTGACGCTTCTCGTGGTACTCGCGCCAGCCCGCGCCCTGCTTGTTTACCGGCGAAAGAATCTCAATCGCCGTCACCAACCGTCGGTCTGCCGCGTCGCGCACCTCATATATCTCTATGCTGGTGATGGGAATACTCTCTTGCAACGGGCTGATTAATTCGATGACCGACGCGTCGCCATACGCCAACGCAGCCTCACCCAGCCGCTTGGGCGGCATTTGGGTTACATGCACATCCGGGTAAACCACTTTGCCCTTTGGCGCAGCAGCAATCCCCATCAACGGCGAGGCCTGCCCCACCACATAGCGTTTCGCCAGCAGCGCCACATAGCGCGGCGGCAGCTTTGTCAAAAGCTGGTTTCGAATCTCGCCCGCCAGCGTCTCATGAAACTCCTGCCACATCTCGCCTTCGAGATACGGATCCATGCCCGGAAAAGGTGATGACATGGCAGGATTCTACGCGGGCAGCAACTCGCTCAACCGCTCGCGCGCAAACTGCGGCGAGTCCTCCAGCAAGTAGCACATGGCCGCGTGGTGCGCATCAAGCTGGTAGTACGGCGGCGGGGTCTGCTTGCACTTGTCCATCACAAATGGGCAGCGTGAGGCGAACTTGCAGCCGCTTCCACCGCCGCCACCCTCGGCCTCTTTGGCAGGCAATTGGTCTTCGCCCCAACGGCGGTTCAAATCCGGCCAGGGAATCGAATCAATCAGCAAGCGCGTATACGGATGCTTGGGCTTCTTAATCACCTCGTTCACATCCCCGGCCTCCACAATGCTGCCGCGATACAACACCACAATGCTGTTGGCTACGTGATACGCCGTCGTCAGATCGTGGGTGATATACAAAATCGAGATGCCATGTTCGCGGGTCAGGTTGCGCAGCGTCTCCAGAATCGTGGCACGCAGGCTGGCGTCCACCATGCTCACCGGCTCGTCGGCCACGATGAGTTTGGGCTTGAGCAACAACGCGCGGGCCACGTTAATGCGCTGGCGTTGCCCGCCCGAAAGCTGATGCGGAAACCGGCCCAGCACGTCTTCGGGCCGCAAGCCCACCGCCGCCAAGCACTCATCCATCTTGTTGCGCGCATCGGCTTTGCTGCTCGCCATCTTAAACTTTTCAATCGGCACACTCAGCAGATGGTCTACGGTGTAAAACGGGTTGAATACGGCAAACGGGTCTTGAAAAATAGCCTGCACTTCGCGGCGATAGTCAATTCGGTCTTGCCCTGCCAGCGTCGTAATGTCTTTGCCCTTGTAAAAAATTTGGCCGCTGCTGGGCGGGATAAAGCCCAGCAACAGCATCGCCATCGTGGTCTTGCCGCTGCCGCTTTCGCCCGCCACCGTCATGATTGTTGGTTTGTCGTCTTCTAGCGTCAGCGAAACATCATCCAGCGCTGTCGTAGCCGAGCGCGAAAGAAGACCCTTGCTGTAGGTCTTGGTAACGTTGCGAAATTCAAGTAGAGGAGCCATATGAAGTATGAAGTATGAAGTATGAAGTATGAAGCGAAAGATTTTCTTACTTCATACTTCTCACTTCTTACTTCTTGTTTCCTTCTTTATCGTACAAATGACACGACACAAACCGCCCCGAGGGCATGCGCTCTAGCGGGGGGACGACGTTTTTGCAGGCATCCATCACATGTGCGCAGCGCGGGTGGAAGGCGCAGCCGGGTGGCAAACGCAAGATGGAGGGCGCGAGGCCAGGGATGCCTTTGAATATCCCTCGGTTCTCTAGGTTGGGCAGGCTGTCAATTAGGGCTTGCGCATATGGGTGCATAGGGCTGGTAAACATCTCCTGCACCGCGCTCAGCTCGGCCAGGCGGCCCGCATACATCACGGCCACCCGATCCACAAACTGCGCCATCAGGCCCATGTCGTGGCCGATGAGAATAATCGCCGCGCCCAGTTGCTTTTGCACGCTGTCCAGCGTCTCCATCACCTGGCGTTGCGTCACCACATCCAACGCGCTGGTTGGCTCGTCGGCAATAATCACTTGCGGCTTAAGCAAAATGCCAATGGCGATACACACGCGCTGCTTCATCCCGCCCGAAAGCTCGTGGGCGTACATGCGCGCTACGCCGGGCTTTAGGTCAACGCCTTCCAATGCTTCATGAATGCGTCGATTCATTGCATCGTTGCTCATGCCCGGCTCGTGCGCCTTCAGCCCGTCCTTCATCTGCGCTTCGATGCGCAGCACCGGGTTGATGCTGTTCATCGCGCCTTGCGGGATGTAGCTGATTTTGCTGAGCCGCGCTGCGCGCATCTCGTTTTCGCTCAGCTTCATCAAGTCGGTATCACCCACGATGACTTGCCCGCCTTCGATGCGACCCGGCGGCTTAATCATGCGCATCATCGCCAGCGCCATCGTGCTTTTGCCAGAGCCAGATTCGCCCACCAAGCCCATCTTCTCGCCGGAGTTCAGCGTAAACGAGACGTGGTCTAAAGCGCGGGCGCGGCCTGCGTCGGTGTAATACGTCACCTCCAGCTCGTTCACTTGCAGGATGGGCGGTGCGCCATTTTTGTTAGCCGCTTTGGCGCTGGCGCGTGCGGCAGCAGTGGCAGCCGTGTTGGTGGCCGTGTTCACAGGCGTCGACATTATTCCGACCTCCGCAGGCGCGGGTTGGCAATTTCATCCAGGCCAATGTTGATCAGCGTGAGCGACCCGAAGATGAGCACCAGCGCCAGGCTGGGCCACAGCGGCCACCACCACCAATCGTTAAACAGCGCCGCTTGTTTCTGCGAGAAGTACAAAATGTTGCCGATCAGCGGCTCGCGCAGCGGCCCCAGCCCCAGCACCGACAAGCCGAACGAAGCGAAGATAGCACCGAACACCTGCCCAATAAAGCTGGCCGCGATAAACGGCAGTAAGTTGGGCAAAATCTCTTTGAAGATAATCTCGATGCTGGTCATGCCCGACAAACGCGCCACGCTGACGAATTGGCGTTCCTTCATCGTCAGCACTTGCGACCGAACGACCAGCGTCGGCCCCATCCACGCCAACAGCGCCACCACACCGGCCATGATGAGGATGCCCATGGAGATGTCGTTCAGAATCGGCACCCTTGCACCCAGCAACTGGCCCACGGTGCGCGCCATGTCGTTTTTATCAATCGAACTGGCAATGAGTACCTGAATTAAAAAGACTGGAATAGGCTGAAGAATTTGGCAGATGCCTTTAATAATCGTATCAACCGCGCCACCATAAAACGCCGAAATAAAGCCGAGGATGACGCCAACCGTTGTGCCGATGCCGCCGGCCAGCACGCCAATCAGCGCCGTCTGCCACAGCCCGCGCGCCATCGATGCCGCCAAATCTGCGCCGAAGAAATCGGTGCCCAACATGCCCTGAATGCTAGGTGATTTACCCGCAGCCGGGTTGAGCAATCGCTCTAACGAGGGCGCTTGCTTGGATTTGCCGCCCAACGGGTAGGCCAGCTTCTTAGTGTCCAGCGTGGCCGAGCCGATGACGCTGAACGCCGTGAGCAGTAGCACAATCAACAGGCCAAACACCAGGCTTTTGTTGCGCCGCAAATAGCGCAGCATAAGGATGCCACGCGAAGGCAGTTGCACCGATGGTGATGCAGGCCCAGATGAAGTAGGCGGGGCGGTTGCAGTCATGGTTGTCATAGTCTTAATAACAGGTGTTGTAACAACGCGGGGACAAACCAGGTTTTTTGAAAAAACCTGGTTTGTCCCCGCTGGTTTGTTATCGGTTGTCGTAACGAATGCGTGGGTCTAGCAACGGATAAATAATATCGATGATAAGCATAAACACGGCCACCGCCACGATGAGAAATAAGGTGATGCCGTAGATGACGAAGTAGTCGTTTGAAAGAATGGCCGAACCCAGCACGCTGCCCACACCCGGCAAGCCATACAACTGCTCTACTAATCCACCGGATACCACCACGCCGCTGAACGCCAGCGCCAACCCAGTGACTTGCGGCAACAGCGCGTTGCGAATGTAATAGCTGTTGAAAATAACACGCGGTGAAAGGCCTTTGTGTTCGGCAAAGTTCACATAGTCCTCGCCTTGAAT
>JAYTNY010000055.1:0-2723 GCA_043748055.1 Roseobacter sp. | reverse complement strand
GCCCGCGCCGGTTTGCGCGGCGGCACCGAAGAGAAAATGGTTGGTGGTCAGCCCATGCTGACCGGCGGCGACATCATCACCGCGTTTAATGGGCAGCCGGTAAAAGATTATGAGGATTTGATCTCGACGCTGATCAAGACCTCGAAAGTAGGCGACACAGTGACGCTGAGCGTGTGGCGCGATGGCGAGCAGATTGAGTTGCAGGTGACGTTGGTGGAGCGGCCAAGACAGTGATTGGGTGAATAGGGAGTAGTGATTGGTGATTTACTCACCAATCACTACTCCCTATTCACAAAAATGCGCGGCACGCGCGTAAGCAGTGCTGTCGTCACTTCGTAGTTGATGGTGCCGAGGCGGGTGGCGATCTCTTCTGCGGTAATGCAGGCAGCGCCTTGTGGTCCGATGATGACAGCCTCGTCGCCGGGTTGGGCGGCGGGGATGTCGGTCACGTCCAGCATAGTTTGATCCATACACACGCGGCCTGCAATTGGGGCACGTTGGCCGCGCACCAACATCTCGCCAAAGTTTGCAGGCCCGCGGCGAAAGCCATCTGCATAGCCCACTGGGATGACAGCGATGCGCCGTTCGCTAGGGCAAACATAGGCGTTGCCGTAGGACACGGGCGTGCCTGCGGGCAAGGTTTTGATGAGAGCGATTTGTGCTTTCCAGCTTAGCGCGGGCTTAAGCGCAACCGGCAGCTTGCCCCACCCTGCCGCAAACGGCGTGAGGCCGTAGAGCGCGAGGCCGGGACGCACCATGTTGAAATGGGCTGCAGGGTAAGCGAGGGTAGCAGCAGAGTTTGCGGCATGGATGTAGCGCGTGACTAAACCTCGCGGGTTTGAACGTGACAGATTTAATCCTGCTGCGTTCAAACCCGCGAGGTTTTGCGGCAAGGCCTCGCGGAACTTCGTGAGCTGAGCTTGGGTATACGCCTCATCACAATCGGCGCAACTAAAGTGGGTGAACAGACCTTCGATCTCGATGCCGGGCAGGCGGCGCACCTCGTCTACAAATGCAGGGGCATCTTTCGCCAACACGCCCAGGCGGCTCATGCCCGTGTCTATTTTGATGTGGATGCGCGCCGGGGTTTGTAGCGCAACGGCAGCTTTGGATGCGGCGTGAGCAACTGACAAATCACTTACCGAGAAGGCAACACCTTGCTGAATCGCCGTGCGTACCCCATCAGCAGGTGTGAAAGCCAGCGCCAGAATGGGCGCGATGATGCCCGCCTCACGCAGTTCGATGGCTTCTTTGAGATAGGCGACGGATAAATAGCCTGCACCATTTTCTAAAGCTGTGCGCGCAACCTCCACAATGCCGTGGCCGTAGGCGTTGCCTTTCACTACTGCGTTCACCATCACGTTTGGCCCAACAAATTGCTTAATGGCGCGGACGTTGTGGGCGATGGCGTTGAGATCAACTTCGATCCAGCTTGGGTGCAGCATAAAGACTTAACCACGAAGGACACGAAGAAGGCACGAAGATTACAAAGAAATCTTTGTGGGCTTTGTGTTTTCTTGCCGATGGGCTATCCCATCGGAGTGATCTTCGTGATGAAAAAGATTAGTAGATGGGCAAAGGCACAAACACCAGCACTAACACCAACAACGCAATGACGCTAAGGCCATAGTGCAGCAGCGTCAGCTTGGCCGCGCTGTTAAACGCGGGCGGGTGGCTGCGCCCAAACAGCAACAGCATGGCCGCCCAAATGAGCCACGAGGTGGACACAAACGACAGCGCCAACATGGCAGCGATCATGGCATACGACAGATATTTGGCTTTCTCACCCAAGATGGCCGCCGCGATGTGGCCGCCATCCAGTTGCCCGGCAGGGATGAGGTTGATGCCGGTGATGAGCAGACCGATCCACGCGCCCAACGCAATGGGATGCTCGAAGATATCGTAGCCCGGCTGGAACCAGCCAAACTGCAAGAGCTTGATGAAATGCGTCAGCAATGAATCGCCGAAGTGATACATCACCATGCCGTCTGGCATGGCAGCAGGAATCTCTTTGATGGCAGAGACCGTGACGCCAAACATGTAGAGCGGCAGCGCGACGATAAGCCCAGCCAGCGGCCCGGCGATGCCGATCTCCAACATGCTGCGCCGGTCTTCAAATGGCTCACGCTGCACAATGACCGCGCCCATGGTGCCAAAGAAGTTGAACGGAAACGGGATGAAATAGGGCAACGACATAGGCGCACCGCGCAAGCGACCCACCACGTAGTGGCCCATCTCGTGGGCGACCAGAATGGTGAGCAGTGTCCCGGCAAACAAGAAGCCAGACAACAGGCCCGGCTCATCGCCCATGCCGTAACCCGCGAACACCACCGAGGCAACCGTAGCCGCAAACAACATCAAGTTGATGTAGATGTTTTGTGGCACTTTGGGGATGACGCCGGGAACAGCGACCAACTCGTGGCTGATGTCGTTGGGCTTTTGCTTGTCGTGCGGGCGCTGGTTTAAGTAGGGCGTGTAGCCCAAGCGTTCCAGCTTTTGGCGAATGGGCCGGAAAGCCAACTCGGGCGCAACTTTCAGCTTGCCATACAAACGAATGGTACCGTCAGGTTGTTTATCGGCTTCATCCGCATTCACATCTGCGTTTTTGTCGGCGTTGCGAAAGGCGTAATCGAACACGGTCATGTAATCCTCAACCGCCGTACGCAAGCGCGCGATGAGTTCGAGACGGTCTGTTGAATTGAGCATGCAGGGGATTAGGGATT
>JAYTNY010000054.1:0-16736 GCA_043748055.1 Roseobacter sp. | reverse complement strand
CTTTTGACATCCGCTGTCAAAAAAACGTAATCGGGCCAAATCCCCGATTACGTTTTTCACCCTAAATATCGTAATCGGCTTTTCCCTTGTCCAACCCTCCATTAGGGCCTTCATGAATTCACTTGCCGAGTTGTTTTTGGGACGAAGAGGCGAAACCTGAAATAAAGTTTTGGTTGCGCTTCACCAGCAACGCCAGGCTGCCGACGATAGCGACGACAAGCCCCATCACAATAACCAACATCGCGGCGATTTCGAGGTTGCTTAGCTCGATGGTGTAAAGGGCGGCTGCAGCAGGCTGTTCCATAGATGATTCCTAAATATCAAATCAAAATTGCATATGTATGTGTGTAGCAAGTTCGTAATCTTTCTAAAAACAATGCGTCGCCTTTGCAATGAGTTGAGCGATAGAGTGCGCTTAGGAATCAAAAGGTTTGCAAATCTTGGCATTTCTAACATGACACTGTTGTTTATATTCGCAATGGAGGTGTCATGAACATGACAATCGCACATGGCATGTAACGCGGCGGTCTTCTTAGAACCCTCTCAAGCTGCGACCTATAATTTTGAGTAACTCGGAAGGTGCCTGCACTTTCTGAAGTGCCAGGCACCTTACTCATGAAATCCCCTGCCCGAACCCAACGTTGGGTCATCAATGCCAGCATCCTGATCTTGTCGATTGGCGTAACGCTGCTGGTGATGAGCCAATTGCCCATCGCCAGCGGCCAGAGCGGCTCGGTTACGCCAGACCCAACCCAGGCGATTGATCTCTCGGCCACCCGGCCCAGCAGCCCTCAACTGCCCACGCCCGAAGACGCAGGCACCTTGCAGCGCAGCGTGTTGCCCATCACCGAGACGACGCAGACTGAAGGGCCGCCCGCCCGCCGCGAACTATTTGTCTACACCGTGCGCGAGGGCGACACGCTGTTTGGCATTGCGGGCGCGTTTGGGTTGCGACCCGAGACCGTCTTGTGGTCGAACTACAAGACCCTGCGCGACAACCCCGACCTGCTGAGCATTGACCAGGAGCTGACGATTCCGCCTGTAGACGGCCTGGTGACGACGATCGAGGCAGGCGACACAATTGAGGCGCTGGCGCGGCGCTTCAAAGTGTCAGCAGGCGAGATTGTGGACGAGCCGATCAACAAGCTGGGCAACATCGCCCAGGTGTTAGTGGTTGGGCAAGACATTTTTGTGCCCGGCGGTGAGCGCGAGACAGTGACGTGGCAGATTCCGCAGCTGGTGGAGATTAAACGCAACGTGGTGACGGGCGTGCGCACCTACCGCACGGGCCGGTGTGGTGATATGGCGATACCGGGCCTCGGCTCGGGCAACTTCGTTTGGCCCGCCAACCGGCATTATTTATCTGGCAACAACTTTAGTAGCTGGCATGCTGGCCTGGACATAGCTGGCCGTTTGGGTGAGCCGATCTACGCCAGCGACAGCGGCACGGTGATTTACGCGGGTTACTCGCTGAATGTCGCCGGGGTGCCCGTGGGCTACGGCCAGTATGTGGTGATGGATCATGGCAACGGCTACCAGACGCTGTATGCGCATGCTAGCCAGTTGTATGTGCAGTGCGGCCAGCAGGTGGCGCGCGGGGCCGTCATTGCTGCCGTCGGTTCCATCGGCAAATCCACCGGCCCGCACCTGCATTTCGAGATTCGGGCCAGCGGCGGAGGGGCGGTAAATCCCTGGAACGTTTTGCCAGCCCCCTAAAATTTTGATGCTAGACTCTAAGTTAATCCAAATCTCCCTGAGACTGCGCTGAACAGCTAGACGCTCGACTAACAGGAGTGCAATCGGCGGGAAGATAAAGGTTTGAGGATGCCGTGACGCAGCGGTGGGGGGAAATCTATCGTCTGTGCAATCGCGGGGCGGCAGGCTAGGGCCTGCGACCGGCGCGACGCTCGGCAGCTCAATTCAAGATGGCAAAAGATCCACTCAAAGATTCGTTAAAAGATTCGTTGTCTGATCAGGTTCCTAAGCGTGCGTTGCGGTTGACACGGCAGACCCGGGTTCTGAGCCGCCGCTTAACCACGGCAACCCACGCTGTTACCAACTATCTTCAGACCGATGATTTTCGCTGGCGGGCGTTGGTGACCACCGGGCGCTATACCTCGCACAGCATGGTTATTCTGGTCGGCATCATTGCCGTGTTGTTGGCGGGTTTCCGCGTTACCAGTTGGATTGGGCAACCCAAGACCACCGCTGCCGAGACTGCCCAAACAGCGATTGGCAAAAAAGACGCTGGCTCGCTGGCGACAAACCGAGGGGGCAATTCGCCCGCCACCGGTATTTCTGCCAACAGCCTGGCAGGCTCCAGCAGTCGATTGTTCACCCCAACCGATACCGGCGTGCAACCCCCCGGCAACGTGCCGCTCCCCGTTCCCCAAAGTCAACCCGGCCTAACCTATGGCCCACGCGCCAAACAAGAAACCGGCGTGCTAACCCGCCAAATTGTGCTGGACACGGTGAAACCGGTTGAGACGCGCTTGGAAATTGTGACCTACACCGTGCGCTCTGGCGATACGATTGAAGCCATTGCCGCGCGCTTTGGCATCTTGCCCACCACACTTATTTGGTCGAACCAAGACGTGGAAGACGCGCCCGACAAGCTGCAAGTGGGCCAAGTGCTGAACGTGCTGCCGGTGAACGGCATTTTTTACACTATCGAGGACGGCGATACCCCCGCCGCCATCGCCGAGAAGTTCAAGGCCAAACCCGAAGAGATTCTGGCATCACCCCTCAATGGCCTGGAACTCAACGCCAACTTAATCGCGGGCACAAAGATTGTGGTGCCCAGCGGCGTGAAGCCTTTCAAAGCACGTGTGGTGGATTCGGCCAGCAACAACAGTGGCAATGCGGGCACCTATGCCTACACTGCACCCGCCCCAGCCTATTCCGGCGCAACTGGCAATTTCTTGTGGCCTGCGGCGGCTAGCTATGTCTCGCAGGGCTTCTGGTGGGGCCACCGTGCGCTGGACATTGCCGCGTCGGTGGGTGTGCCCATTTACGCCAGCGACAGCGGCTGCATCAGCTACGCAGGCTGGAGCAGCGTGGGCTATGGCTACATGGTGATGATTAACCACGGCAATGGCTTCCAGACGTTGTATGGCCATATGAGCCAGTACTACGTGGACGCAGGCCAATGCGTCAATCGCGGCGCAGTCATCGGCGCGATGGGCAGCACCGGCAACTCCACCGGCCCGCATTTGCACTTCGAGATTCGGGTGAACGGCGTGCCGGATAACCCGTATTACTATTTGCAATAGAGAAATTTTGAACACAGTTGAGCGCAAAAACAAACCAGGTTTTTTCAAAAAACCTGGTTTGTTTTTGCCGGTTGTTATTTGCACGCTTTACGGCGAAACTTGCCGTCAATATCTTTTTAATTGGAGTTCATGATGCTGACATATCCCCTACTTCACCCCGAAATTCTGCAGGCCCTGGGCAGTGCAGGCCACGGCTCTGGTATTTTGATTGCGGATGGCAACTACCCATTTGCCACTCGCGCAAACGCGGCGGCGCGGCGGGTTTACCTCAACTTGGCCCCCGGGCTTATTAACGCCACCGATGTGCTAAAGGCTATTGCGCCCGCTATTCCGGTTGAGCTGGCGACCGTGATGTTGACGAATGAGAACAAAGAAGCGCCGATAGTGAAAGAGTTCCGCAAGATTTTGCCAAAGGACACCCCTTTTCGCGGTGTCGAGCGCTTTACGTTTTACGATGCCGCGCGCGATTCGGATGTGGCGCTGGTGATTGCGACAGGCGAACAGCGCATTTACGCGAATATCTTGCTGACGATTGGAGTGGTGCCGCCGCCCAAGTAGTAAGCGAGCAAGCAAGTTGACCAGCCCCTACTTGTCTGGTTTTAGTTGCTGGGCCAGCAGCGCGCGGGCGCGGCTGAGCAGCGACTCGGTGGCTTTGTAGCTGCGGCCCAAAACCTGGGCCACCTCGCCCACGCTAAAGCCCTCGCGGTAGCGCAGCAGCAGGGCTTGGCGCGTGTTTTCGGGCAGGCTGGTTAATGCTTCGCGGAATTCCAAACTGAAGCCGCTGGGCGCGGACTGAAACAGATCGGAGAGTTCTTCGGTGGGGCGCCCGGCCTTGCGCCAATAATCGGCCACTTTGCGGCGGGCGATGGCATAGAGCCAGGTGGAGAGCTGCGATTTGCCATCGAAGTTTTTGATGGCTTCGACAGAGGCCACCATCGTTTCGCTCAATACGTCTTCGGCATCCTCGCGGGTGGGCAGGCTGTAGCGCAGGTAAGCGAACAGGCGTGGGCTCCACATCGCTACAAACTCACCCCAAGTTACGTTGTCGCCTGTGCGCAGCAGTTGCAATTGGGCCGCATCTACCTGCGGCGGTTTTGCCAATTGCGGCGCAGGAATCACAACTGCCTCAACAGGCTTATCGGCCAGCGAGCCTGTAAAGACAGGCCAACTGCGCAAAGACGTTGCGGGTGCTGCGGGTTTTGCGGAATTAGGTGGCGTGGCGAACATGGTTGCGACGAGAGAATAATGGGAAGTGTGCGCTTTCACTCACCGCTGCCCTGCGAAAATGCAATTAAATAGCTGATGGCGTTGAAATTACTTTGAGATGGCGTTGAAGTTGCTACGCTTTATTTGCGTTTGAACATGAAGCAAGGCCCAGCGAAACACATCCTTCCGAAGGTTGCACAAAAGAGCTTGAGGCCTACAAGTTCAACCTTCGGGATGATTCGCTAACTCTGTTCCGCTTTACTTGCGCTTGAACATGAGGAAAGGCCCTACCTCGGCCTCGTAGGCGTAGTGGCTCTCTACATAGTCGTAAATAAGTGTGGCTTGTTTGTAGTCTTGTAAATAGTCGTTGTTTTGCCACGGATAGTTTTCTTTGGTGAGGACGACGTAGGCCGGTTTGTTTTGCTGCAAGCCGTCCAAGTATTGCTGCACCATCAGCTGGTAGTTGGTCGAGCCGCGTTTCTTAATCCACACGTTCACAAATGAAAACCGGGTGGCGTTGGGCCGGTCGGCCAACGCATACAGCCAGGGGGCATCGCCAAACACGGCAATGCTTTCGTTGGGCTGGGTGTGTTGTTGGATGTAGTCTGCAGCGGGCAACAGCGCCGACTGATCGCTTTCGCTGTAAAGCTGCATCGGCGTCTTGCGCTGAACGATGACGTTGGTGTAAGCGTCTTGCAGCCAGGGCAGGAGGCGGAGGGTGAGCAGGATGAGGGTGGCGAAGACGAGGGACAAGGAGACAAGGGGAAGGGGGGACAAGGGGAAAGGGATTCTCCTTGTCTCCTTGTCTCCTTGTCCCCCTATCTCTGCAACGGCAGCGGCAGCCAGCAACACCAGCGGCGGCACAATGATTGAGAAGTGATATTGGATGTAGTTGCCTTGCCACGCCACGATGGCGACACCCACGGCGAAGTAAGCCAGCAGCGTGATGACGAGCATGGCTTGCGTGCGGACAAAGCGCAGCAGCCCGATCAAAGCCAACACGAAGATGAGCGGGAAGCCGCCGCCGAAAATAATGAACTGCGGCACGGTGGCCTTGAAGTTGCCGGTCAGGTCGGCCCCGTTATTCAGAAAGCGCAGCAGCAGTTGGGCCATTTCGGGCAGGGGCTTTGGCTCGGCCAGCGGGAAGTTGGCGCGCAGGAAGCTGAGTTGTTGGGCCAATGAATCCAGCCCGCTGGTTTGCAGCGCGTAGTAGCCCAGGCCCAGCGCCAGCACAAGCACCACGCCAGCGGTGTATGCGGTGCTGTGGGTAATGAGCGTTTTGACAACAGACGAAGCGGCACGGTCGCCGGGACGACGGACGATGATGTGCAACAGCAGGCATACACCTAGCACGACCCCAATCAGCCCAAACACGTATTTGAACCAGACTGTGATGCCGACACACACGCCAGCCCAGAAGAGATTGGAGATTGGAGATTGAGCATCGGACCAATCCCCAATCCCTAATCCCCAATCCCCAGAACTGCGCCACAACAGCCAAAATGCCAGCACTAGGAAAATGTTAGAGAAGGTTTCGGCTTGATCCATGCTCCAGTAGTTGATGCCCGCGTAGACCAACCAATACAGCACGCCCGCCACAATGCCTGCGCGTAAGCCAAGCAGTTGTGTGCCAATATGGCCGATGACGATGGCCGTGACCGCAGTCCACAAAAGCGTAAAGGCGTGGATGGCGATGGGCGAGAGGGTGAACAGCATGGGCAGGGCATACATCAGCATGATGCCCATTTGCTTGGTCTCGAAGCAATCCCGAATAGGCACGCCGCCGTTTTTGATGGCGTAACCGCACGCTGCATAAACGGCTTGGTCGAAGCCGAGGGGATACCCAAGTTGGGGCACAGCCAGCATAGCCAGAATGAGCAGGCCAATGAGGCTGAGCAAAGCGATGAGAACGCGTTGCGCAGGCGTGCGCTGAGCAAAAGACTGATTGACGATAAAGGGTTTGCTTTCTGTCGGGGTGGGCTGCGCAGGCGGGGGCAGGAGGGGTTGGTTCACGGGGTAGAGATTCTAATCATGCGGTTATCAGCCCAGCGGTCGCCCGCCATCCACCGGCACAATGCAGCCGGTGGTGTGCCGCAGATGCACCGCAACGGCATACACGGCCTCGGCCACATCCTCGGCGCTGGCTAGCTTCTTCAACGGCGTTTTTTGCTTCTGCTCGTCCAGCATGGCCGGGGCCATGCGCTTGGCGTATTCGCCCTCCACCCAACCCGGCGAGACCGACACCACGCGAATGGCAGGCGCAAGCGCGCGGGCCAGCGAGCGCGTCATCGAATCTAGCGCGGCCTTGCTGGCGCAATAGGCCACGTTGCTGCCCAAGCCGGTTTGCCCCGCCACCGAAGAAATGTTCACGATCAGTCCATCCCCCGAGGCCGCCAACAACGACTGAAAAGCGCGCACACACACAAACGCGCCGCGCCAGTTGGTTCTAAAAATCGCGTCAATTAAGTCATCGTCCAGCGCATCCAAATCGGCATGAGCCACTTGGCTCGTCATACCTGCGTTGTTCACCAACACATCCAGCTTGCCGTATTTCTGGCGCACACTTTCGGCGGCGCTGTTGATGGCGCTCGTGTCCGCCACATCGGCCTGCACCAGTATATGTTTGCCGGGCGGCAGCTCGCTCAGCAAGGCCCGCGCACCCTCGGCGTTATTGCGATACATCACCACCACGCGTGCGCCCTCCGCCGCAAACCGCTTGCAGATGGCCGAGCCAATACCGCCCGCCGCGCCGGTGACGAGGATGATTTTGTTTTTCATAGGAAGAAGAAGGGATGAGGGATGAGGGATGAGGTATGAAGTATGAACCTCATCTCTCATCCCTCATACCTCATCCTTCTCTCCGTACCGCCTCACCCGCAAATCGCATTGCGCTTTGTGCCCAGCAAAGCCCTCGATCTCGCACAACCGCGAGCCGTATGCGCCGATCATGGCGCTGGCTGCGGGCATCACGCGTTGATACGTCACGGTCTTGAGGAATTTGCCCACCCACAAGCCGCCGGTGTAACGCGCCCCGCCGCGCGTGGGCAAGGTGTGGTTGGTGCCAATCACTTTGTCGCCATAGGCCACGTTGGTTTCTTTGCCCAAAAATAATGCGCCGTAGTTGCTCATGTGCTGCAAAAAGTAATCGGGGTTGGCAGTTAGCACCTCAACGTGTTCGCTGGCAATGCGATCTGCTTCACGTACCGCTTCGGCTTCGTCTTGCACCAAAATGATTTGCCCATAGTCGCGCCAGGCCACGCCCGCCACATCGGCGGTGGGCAGCACGGCAAGTTGTCGCTCAATCTCGGCAGGTAGTTCGTTGGCGATGCGTTCGCTGGTCGTAATCAAAATAGCGGGCGAGTTGGGGCCGTGCTCGGCTTGGCCCAGCAAGTCCGTCGCCACCATCTCGGTGTCGGCGGTGTCGTCGGCGATCACCAAAATCTCCGTCGGCCCAGCGAACAAATCGATGCCGACTTTGCCAAACAGTTGGCGCTTGGCCTCGGCGATAAATGCGCTGCCGGGGCCGCACAGCATGTCTACCGGCACAAACGTCTCGGTGCCAAAGGCCATGGCCGCAATGGCTTGCGCACCGCCCAGCACGTAAATCTCATCTGCGCCCGCTAACGCCATGGCTGCAACGGTTGCCGCCGGGGCCTTGCCTTTCATCGGCGGTGTGCAGGCGGCAATGTGCTTCACGCCTGCCACACGCGCTGTGACGATGCTCATGTGCGCGGAGGCCACCATGGCATAGCGCCCGCCCGGCACATAGCAGCCCACCCGGTTCACCGGGATATTTTTGTGGCCCAGCGTAATGCCTGGCAGCGTCTCCACCTCAATGTCTTGCAGCGCAGCGCGTTGGGCCTGCGCAAAGTTGCGCACCTGCACCTGCGCAAACTTAATATCGCTGATGGCCTGTTCGGGCAGGCTTGCCATCAACTCCTCAATTTGGGTGGGCGAGAGTTTGAACGCAGGCGGCGACCACTTATCGAACTTGGCCGAATACTCGCGCACGGCGGCATCGCCGCGCGTTTGCACCTCGCTCAAAATGCCTTCGACAGTTGCGCGCACTTGCTGGTCGGCGTTGTGCTGTGCGGCTTGGGCAATGCCGGGTTTGATTATTTTTGCCATAGCTTTACTTTGGAAAGAAAGATTCCTGAACCAACTCAATCAACGTGCCTGCATTGTCTCGGATAAACGCCATTGGCTCGCCGTGAATACGTGTGTGCATAGCGATGTCTGCACCGCGTGTTTTTAACTCGGCGACGAAGGCATCCACATCTTGCACCGCAAACGCAAGATGTTTGGTGCCATGCGTCTTCAAATCGCGGTTGGGCACGCGGCGGTCATCCGGCAGCGCGGCGGCATCGGCCACCTCGAATAACTCCAAACGAAAATCATCGCGGCGTAGCCAGGCGATGCGTGCAGGAATTTGTGCTACTTCCATGCGCCGCTCCACCACAAAACCCAGCATCTCGCTATACCAAGAAATCGCCTCGTCCAAGTTTGGAATGCTGATGCCGACGTGATGCGGCGTGAGGGCAAACTCACTCATGGCTTGACGCTCCCAGATAACTGCAAAATAGACCCGTCAGGTCGTATTTCTCGCGTATTTGTTGAAGGCGCTGCCAGTTCGCATCCGCAACAAATTTAGAGGGCCGCGTCGCGAAATCCGAATCGCCCAAGTACTGCCCCACGCTTACCGATTCGATGCGCTGCATCTGCTCACTCAGCCAACTGCGACAGCGCGCATCGTCGGCTTCGTCTTGCCACACCACATACAACGCCAAATAAATTTCGGTTTGCAACGAGAGCGCCATATCCGGCAACGGGCGCAGTGGGGCCATGCTGAACCACAGCGTAAACGTTTGGGGCGTAGGCAGCGTGGTGAACGCATCGTGCAGCGCAGGCACAACGGCGCTGGCTTTGCCCGTCACCCAAGCGTTATCTACGGCGTAGCGCAGCCCTTCGGGGTTGGCGCGGATTTGCTCGGCACGCTCTTCCGCAAGGCTGGTGGGTTGAGCAAAAACGTGGACGATTGCGCGATCCAACACCGGGCAATTTTCGAGTGGTTGCAAAATCGCCGCGCCCTCTTCGTGCGTGTCCACAAACGCCAACGCGTGAATCACCAGCATCGGGCTGTTCGTCGGGTTCAACTTGGGCGGCAGGGGTGGCACGATGGATAACACGACGAGTTCGACTCGCGTGTCCAGCGCGGCGTGTATCTCTTGAATCCACGTCAAAATGTCATCGCAATAGTCGATTGGGTAGATGTAAGAGCTTTGGGTAAAGGCTTTGGGTCGCGGGCGGGTTTGCAAATGAAAGCGCGTGATCACGCCAAAGAAACCTGGCCCAGAACCGCGTGCCGCCCAAAACAAATCGCTGTGCTGCGTAGCATCGGCGCGGACTAATTCGCCGTCGGCGGTGACCACATCAATGGCAACAATGCTCTCCGCTGCCCAACCCCAGCCGCGACAGTTCCAACCCATGCCGCCTTGCAACAAGAAGCCACCCAGCCCAACGGTGGGGCAATGTCCGCCGCAAAACATCAAGCCGTGTGGCTCCAAATACGGGTCAAGCTCGGTGCCGCCTTTAATCGGAGGGCTGACGCTGACGATGCCGGTCGCCACATCCAGCGCCATCTCATGCAAGCCCGATAGATCGAGCAGCAACGCATCATCGCGCACGCTCCAGCCCGCCCAACTGTGCCCGCCCGCGCGCACGCCGACCTTGAGGCCATGCGCCTTCGCATAACGCACCGCCTCCACCACATGGTTTTCATCTACGGCCTTCACAATCATTGTCGGAAAGCGATTGGGCTTGCGCCCATTCCACACCGCGCCACGCCGCGTCGCCTCATACGCCGCATCTCCGCGTCGAATCACTTCATACCTCATCCTTCATACCTCATCCCTCTACTCAATCGTCGCCTGCCCGCCATCAATCGGAATAGCCGCTGCGTTGATGTACCAAGCGTCATCACTGGCGAGAAACAGCGCGAGTTTGGCGATGTCCTCGGCATAGCCGGGGCGGCCCAGCGGGTGCGCGGCGGCCAGCTTGCTGCCGGGTGAATCCGACGTGGCAAACAGAAATTCGGTGGACGGTGTGCGCGTGAGGCCGGGCAGAATGGCGTTGGCGCGAATACGGTGCGGCGCGCCCGCTGCCGCCAGGTGATTGGTGAACGACATGACGCCACCCTTCGCCGCCCCATGCGCGGCCTGCTGAAAAAACGCCGCGCCGCGAATAGCCGAGATGGACGACGTGTTAATAATCACACCGCCACCGCGCGCAATTAAATGTTGCCACACAGCCTTGCTGGCGTAGAACACCAAGTCCAGCTCGTTGCGTAGGGTGTAGTGCCAGTCGTCCAAACTCAAGTCAATAAACGGCCCCACCCGTGGCGACGAGGCGTTGTTAAACAGCACATCAATGCCGCCGTAGTGCTGCGCCGCTTCATCAATCCATGCTTTGGTCTGTTCGTAATCGCTCAAGTCCACCGGCGCAGTCGAGATCATCTCGCCGCCTGCCTCGCGCACCAGCCGCACGGTTTCTTCGGCTTTAGCGGGATTGAGATCGCAGCCCACCACCTTTGCGCCTTCCTGTGCAAACAGCAGCGCGGCGGCGCGGCCCATGCCCATGGCCGTGCCGGTAATCAGGGTTACTTTGCCTTCAAGTCGTTTCATATTTCGACACCTTCTTCTCCGGCAACCACCCGCCCAGCTCTGGCTGGCCCAGTTTGTTGCGCAAAATGCCGATGCCGCTCACCTCAAGCTCGATCACATCGCCGGGCTTGGGGAACTTGCCCAGCTCCGAGCCGCAGCCAAAGCCCACAGTGCCGCTGCCTATTAATTCGCCCGGCGTCAGCGTCTCGCTTTGCGAGGCATACGCAATCAGATCGGCAGGTGTCCACGTGGCGGTGCTGCTGTTCCCGCGCGACCATTCCTCGCCATTAATCCGCGCCACCATCGTTAGGTTGTTCACGTCCAGCTCATCGCGCGTCACCACCCACGGGCCAACGGCAGTGGCGAAGTCTTTGCCTTTGGCTGGCCCCAGCGGGCTTTCCATCTCGCGCTTTTGCATATCTCGCGCGCTAAAGTCATTAAAAATAGTCACGCCAAACAAATAGTTCAGGGCATCCTCGGGCCGCACGTTGCGCCCGGCTTTACCAATCACCAAACCCAACTCCAATTCATAGTCCATCACCTCCGCATAATGCGGCCAGGGCGTTTCGTCCTCGTGCGCAATCAGCGTGGTGGGGTTGCCCTTGTAGTACGGGGGCAGGCTCAAAAACGCATCCTTAAAGCTATGCCCAAAGCGCTTACTCATGTTGTCGATGTGCATCTCATACGCCGTCGAATCGCGCAGGGTGGGCGGGTCGGCGGCGGGCAAAAAGCGCACGGTGCTTAGCTCGAAGGATGCATCGTCGGCAGCGGATTCGAGTGCAATATTCGCCGCACCCAGCAACACATCACCCAACCCAATCGCTGCCGTTAAGCTAGATGGAAACATGGCCTGGGCCACGCGCAGCGCCGCCGCCCGCGTCGCGCCGTTGCGCTCTAACCAAATGCGCTTGGCGGTTACCAAATCCACCACGCGGTTCTTTTCGGGTTGCGCCACCACCAGACGGGCGGTGGGGCCATCGGGAGAACTAACTTGGATGCGAGCGAATTTCATAATTGTCCTTGCAGGGGATATTAGACCTCTTGCAAAAGTAGGGGCGTTGCATGCAACGCCCCTACAAGCGCCGCGTGCGAATGGACTTTTGCAAGAGGTCTATTGAGTAATTTCTGAGTCAAGATTTAACACCAAATTTGAGATTTGATGTTTAATCAAATTTAGCATGTTCCCAAAAACAATCAAAACATCGTTGGTGACGCACATTCGAGACGACATTATTAAGGGCGAGGTGGAGCCAGGTGGTTGGCTGAGGCTGAACGACCTGGCAAAACGCTACAACGTCAGCACTATGCCCATTCGGGAAGCGCTGAGCATTTTGGAATCCGAGGGGCTGCTGACGATCTACCCGCATCGCGGTGCGCAAGTGACCAGCTTTACACCCGACGAGTTGCTGGGCATTTACGAGATGCGCGCTGTGTTGGAACAACTGGCAACACTGCGGGCCGTGCCCATGCTGAGCGATGCCGATTTGGCAAAACTGACTGCGATTGTCGAGGACATGCGCGGATCATCCGAAACCAGCGATCTGGTTCAGTTCTCGGCCTCGAATCTTGAATTTCACTTCAACCTGTATGCCGCGTGCAAAAACTCGCATTTGTCTGAGATGGTGAAAGGCTTGCGCTATCGCACCCAGCATTATTTTCGGCGCTACGTGGAAAGCATGAGCGGCCTGCAAAATGGCTATGCCGAGCATCGCCGCCTGCTCGACCTCATCATGGCCCGCAAAGCCGAGACCGCCGCGCACATGATGTATGACCACGTGTATGACGCAGGCAAAGCGATTGCCAAGCGCATGCAAGAGCAAAGGCAACACGAAGGGAAATGAATACGGAGAAGCGTCCGCTCTGAGCGGCAGAACCGAAGGTTAGAGCGGATCCCTGATTGGCCTATAACGTGAGCACCCTGAGCGCAGCGCATTCCGATGCGCGCAGTCGAAGGGCGCGGCTCTTACACCAGTTAGGAATCCGCTCTAATTCTTCGCTTCTTCGTGTTGAGATTCAGTATGACTTTAACTCCCAACCCCCTCAACGGCTGGCAAGTAGACCGCAGCACCATTCGCTTTATTGGCAAAGACTTGCAGCGCCCGGAGTGCATTTTGGCCGAGCGCGATGGCACGATTTGGACCGCCGATGCACGCGGTGGCGTGATGCGCATTGCGCCCGATGGCGCGCAGAAACTCATTACGCCTTTTGTTGAGAAGGCTGCAACCGAGTTCGCATCGTTTGAAGATCGCTACGTTCAAGCACAAGGCTCGTTGCCCAACGGCCTGTGCTTTAGCCAGAACGGCGATTTTGTGATTGCCAACTGGGGTACGGATGCGTTGGAGATGATGACCCGCGACGGCGCGTTGCGCACGCTTTACACCGAGATTGACGGCGTTCCGCTGGGCAAAGCCAATTTTCCGCTGCGCGACAAGCGAAACCGCATCTGGTTCACCGTAACAACGCGCCAGAATCCCTGGACAGCGCAGGTGAACAACAAAGCCAACGATGGCTACATTGCCTTAGTTGATGAGAGGGGCATTCGCATTGTGGCCGATGGCTTCTGCGGCACCAACGAACTGCGGTTTGATGACAACGAAGAATGGCTCTACGTCGTCGAAAGCACCGGTCGGCGCATCTCGCGTTTGCGCGCCCAGCCGGATGGCACGCTAACCCACCGTGAGATATTTGGCCCCGCTGTTCTCGAAGGCCACCCCGATGGCTTTGCCTTTGATGCCTATGGCAACTTGTGGATCACCTTAATTTTCTTGGACAAGCTGGTAGCAATTACGCCCGATGGCGAGTTGTTGACGCTGCTGGATGACAGCAATTCAGTGGCTAACGCGGTGTACGAAAAACATTTTCAGGCGGGTACGCTCACGCCAGAAATTATGGGCGCAAACCACGGCACGCTGTGCCCGTGGATGGCGAGCCTGACCTTTGGCGGCGCAGATTTGCACACGGTATATCTGGGCAGTCTGCGCGGCAACACCGTGCCGTACTTCCGCAGTCCGGTGGCAGGGCAGGCCATGCGACATTGGAAATAACGGCAAGCTGGAGTGCCGCCTATCGCTCACGCCGCTGAGCCGCGTAGGCAAACCGCGCGAGATTGCGGGCGTGGCGGTGATGTTGGCCTCATTTCAGACTTCTACATACGATTGCGCACTCTCACGTTCTTTGGCAATCGACTCAGCATCAAACTTAAAGTACGAGCGCGGCGGCAGCGTACCCCAGGTATTCGATGAATAGGCATTGTCGGGGTGAGTTACGGGCACGTGGTCTTCGTCCAGCACTTGCATGTCGCAATACAGCTCGATGAACGTTTCCTCTTCCATCATGCGCCAATAGCTGGCCAGGTTTTGCGCCATGCCGTGCCGCAGCGGCCCCCACGGCACCCAGCGCCCATGTTTGGCGATGTGATCCAGGGCCACGCGCATCTCGCCCCAGTCTGCAAGCTCAAAGGCGATGTGATGGACATGGTTATAGCCCTTGTCCAAAAACGCCAACACATGGTGACGCGCATCTACGTGCATCCATACGGCGGCATCGCCAATCCAATCGGTGAGCTGAAAGCCCAGCACATCCATGTACCACTGCGCCACGCGCGGCGCGTTCGCGGTTAAGTAGTTGATATGCCCAAAGCGGCGCGGGTGATAGCCCTGCAAGCTGTGCGTCTCAATCATCATCGGTGAGCGCACATCGGTGGGCTTGCGCCGCTCGATGAGCACGACGTGGTTGCCATCTGGGTCGCGCAGCAGCAGCCCGGCCCCGCGCACCGGCACATCAATTGCTTCTGCTGATGCACCTCGCAACGCCAGTTCGGTTTGCGCTTGGGCCAACGTGAGGCCGGGTGCAAGCTCGTAGGCGACATAGTCCAGCCCAGGCGTGCGGCCCTCGGCGGGTTTTAGCACCAGGCAAAAGTCCTCGTGCATGCACCGCAAGATGGCGTGATTGCCGATGCGCTCGCCATGCAGCCCCAGCAGCATGACATAGCGGTTGAACGCCTCGTTCACATCGGCGATGTGCATCGAGACGTGGTGCAAATTGATACAAAGTTTTTGGTTCATCGAAAATTCTTGCTGTGCAAAAAATTGAGCACGCACCGGAGGCCGAGGCTTTAGCCGGTTAATAACCCGTGAATGAGCGTGACTCGCAGCGCACATTACTAACCGGCTAAAGCCTCGACTTCCAGTACGGACTAACGATATTCTGCGACGCGTCGCTCAGCCTCATCTTCATCCATCGCCAGCGCCACGTGCAATGTGTTGCCGCTCACCATGGGCGCATCGCCAATGGGGTGCAGGTCGCGGTCAAGCTCAACCACCGTGTTGCTCAAGCGGCCAATGCCCGCAATTTCCACATCTACCACATCGCCCACATTGACTGGGCGCGAGTTAGCGGGTGTGCCGCTCAAGATTAAGTCGCCGGGTTCTAACGTAATCAAGCGCGAGAGATCGGCGATTTGATAGGCCACACTAAACAGCATGTCTGTGCCGGTGTGCGCCTCTTGCACCACCTTGCCGTTCACGTAGGTGCGCACGGTTAAGTCATCGGGGTTCACATCCGCAGCATCGGCCATAAAGGGGCCGATGGGGCAGAAGCCATCTTGTCCCTTCACCCGCAACATCGAGCCTCGGTCGGCGTGGCGGAAATCATGGATACCCCAATCGTTGACGGGCACATAGCCGCGCACATAGCTCAGCGCATCGGCCATGCTTACGCCACTGCAACGCTTGCCGATGACCACGCCGATCTCACCCTCGTAATTCAAAAACTTACAGCCGCGTGGCCGCGCCACCGTTGCCCCGTGATGCGACAACGACGACGGCGGTTTGAGAAAATACGACGGGAATTCGGGAATGCGCTTCATCTTGTATTCCACACAGCGGCTTTTGTAGCTGAGGTGGCAGGCGATGATCTTGCCCGGTTGCACAGGCGATAAAAACTTGACCTGCGCAGTCGCTACGGTCTCACCCGTTTCGAGGCGAACGGTTGCGCCATCCCCCGAAGCAACACCGGCAACGGGCTGGCTATTGTGCAAAATGCGTGCGTGTTTCATTTTTGCTCTCAAAACTTTTGACAGGATGACAGGGCTAATCCTGTCATCCCGTCTAATCCCAATTACGTCAACAAATCTTTGTCGTGCTGCGCAATCACCTGCGTGCTATTCACCGAATAGGCGAAGCTGAAGCGAAAGCCTTTGATGATTTCCTTCGGCGCAATGGCTTGCAAATCCTCCAGCGTGTCGTCGAATAAGCGCAAGTCGGCATCGCCCTCCCACACCTCAGTGGCGCTGCGGTCGTAGCTGGTGGAGCGCACCAACTCAAACACATCCGGCCGTGTGCCGGTGGCGGCGGGAAAATGACGGCTGTTGTAAAGCGGCGGCGAATTCACCTGCGGGCCATCTTTACTAAGCTGGCGCAGCGTAATCGTGGCGCGTGCGATCTGCCTATCGTTGGCGGTGCAGCTTGCGCCAAAGCGGCCACCTGGGGCAATCTGTGGTGTGGCCTTGCCTACAGAAAACGTGCGCGTGATGTGAATGCTGCCGTGCTTCTTGGGAAAGCCCTGGATGTAGCCGCGAAACATGGCGAAGTCTTTATCC
>JAYTNY010000053.1:0-3989 GCA_043748055.1 Roseobacter sp. | reverse complement strand
GCCACCACCGCTGCTGCGGCCACCGCCGGAGCGGCTGCCACCACGATCACCACCGCCGCCGCCGCCACCGAAGCCGCCGGTGCGGGCTTCCATGGGCTTGGCCTCATTCACTTTCAGTTCGCGGCCATCCAACTCTTTGCCGTTGCAAAGTTGAATGGCTTTGAGCGCATCCGCAGGCGACTCCATCTCTACGAAAGCAAAACCACGGGGTTCATTGGTCATGCGATCCATAGGAATGGTGATGGTGCGGATGGTGCCAGCCTGGCTGAAGAGGCCGCGCAGGGCTGCTTCATCTGTGCTGTACGACAAGTTACCGACATAAAGTTTGTTGTTCATTTTGTAGATCCCTCTTTGAGATCGAAACGAATACGAATGCGTTGTGAAGCACAATTGCCGCACAACAAAAAAATGTAGGAAGACCAAGCAAGAGATTGCTGAGTGTTCGATCTCGCAGACAGATGCCGAGGCAGACTTAGAAGAAGACTGAGGACCAACTGAAGGGACCAACTACTGAACCAATGACTTCGTAATCGCTACTGACTGCGTTATTCTACCTCATGGTGAATCCGCATGACCGAAATTGCTAAATTGATGCCTGTCGCCAATGTATGGCTTGCATAAGCAGGCGGTGGTCGAAGAGACCTTCGAGGCTATCAGCAATTTGACTGGGGATGATGCCAACCAACATAAGCGAAGGCATTACGATAAATGCTTGCTGCGTCGTCAGCACCAAAATCAGGGCGACTAGTACGCCGATGCCTATCGCTATTGGAATGAGGGCTGACAGCCACACATACGGTGCAACAACTACCTTGCTCTTGAACTTTTCTGAGCGAAAATAGAGAACAGAGATAACCACGTTAAACACAGCCAAAGAGAAAATGAATATGTAATTGCTCACATTTTCGGGTAGAAATTTTAAGAGGGCAGAGGATGCAAGGATGACTGTTGCTATCAGTCCAGCGAATATGGCAAGACCTCGGCGTTGTTGCTTTTTGCTCGGCTTTGGGCGTGGCTGGGGTTGCACAGATAGTAGGCGGTTGTAGTCATTTTTGAGATGCTTTTGTGCGCGGTTGCACCCAATCATTATGGCAATAAGCATCACCCCCATCCCAATCATAAACACAACAAAAACAAGCCGACCGGAAGCACCATTCCGCAATGGAAACTGTGCATCAAGTTGATCGCCAAATGTCCATATGAAGACGGATGTCAATGCATAAAAAGCCAGTAGCCCCAGCTTTACAACTGCATTTTCCAGTCCTCGAAACAAATCCGCATGATTGAGCACGAACTGACACTTTTCAGGTTGCGTCATCGAAGTCCTCCGTGAAACTTTAGTAAGCCGTAATGTTGGCTTGATCGTAGCATGTCAACGCCTGCGTTTGTCTCGACACTCGTCCAAGCCTAGAATCCATCTCAATTGACCACAGGAGGTACGAAGATGAAAGCAGTTAGAAAAGCAAGCGCGTTAAGCGCGATACTATTGATCTCTACGCTGATTGGCGTGGCGACCTATGGTGCGGTGAGCGCAGCCCCAGAAATCCCCCAAACCCCGCCGCCCGGGGACGCATCCGACGAAATTCCCAACAAGTCCGTGTATTTGCCAGCGGTGCAAAATGATGGCGGGCCGCCCGGCAACAAAGATCAACTCTATGTCTTCAAGGTGACGGTGAAGACAACAGAGGATGTGCAAGCTCTAACCAGCAGCGAATATGACGTGCTGGAAGGGCGCGGGCCGGATTATTTGCTGGTGTTGGGTGATGACGCCGTAGCCAGCAGCCTGCGCGGCAAAGGCTTTAAGGTGGAAGTAGAGCGCTCGCTGGCAAAGATAGAGCAAGCCAGCAGCCGCTTCTCGCCGATGACGTATTTTGGTGGCTACCGCACCGTGGTGGAGCATTACGCGCACTTGGACAGCGTGGCCGCAGCCAAGCCCGCGCTCACGACACTGGTTGATTACGGCGATTCGTGGCGCAAAGTGCAGGGGCTGGGTGGCAACGACTTGCGCGCCATTTGCATTACGAATAAACAAGCCGGTGATTGCGCGCTGAACCCCAACAGCACCAAGCCGCGCTTTTTGCTTGTTGCAGCCATTCATGCCCGCGAACTCAGCACTGCCGAGATGGCCTGGCGTTGGATTGACTATTTGCTGGACAACTACAACGTGGACCCAGATGTGACCGCACTGCTGGACCACAACGAGATGTGGGTGGTGCCGTTGGTAAACCCGGATGGCCGCCAGATTGTGGAGCAGGGTGGCAACGCGCCCTACTTGCAACGCAAGAATGCGAACAACTCGGCGGGCGGAGGGTGTGCGAACCCACCCACCAGTTCAAATCAATCGGGTGTGGATCTGAACCGCAATGCCACGTTCAAGTGGGGTGGGTTAGGCACCAGCACCTCGGTTTGCACGCAGACGTATCGCGGTACCGTTCCGGCCTCGGAGCCAGAGGAGCAGGCACTTGAGTCGCTGATGGCGAATTTGTTCCCCGACCAGCGTGGACCGAATGATGCGGATGCTGCACCCGCCACAACGACCGGCGCGATGGTGACGCTGCACAGCAGCAGCAATTATGTGATTCTGCCGTGGGGCTTTGTAGAGTGCAACGCCACGGCATGCCCGCCCTCGCAACAAGCGCCCAACGATGCAGGCTTGCGCAGCTTCGCCTTCCGCATGAGCTTTTTTAATAGCTATCGCACCGGACAAGGATCGGAGATTTTGTATGCGACCAGTGGCACGACGGATGACCATGCGTATGGCACGTTGGGCATCCCGGCGTATACGTTTGAGATTGGGCCTACAAGCGGTACGTGCAGCGGGTTTACCCCGGCGTATAGCTGCCAAGACAGCACGTTCTGGCCCATTAATCGCCCCGCGTTTTTGTATGCGGCCAAGAATGTGCGCCAGCCGTATGCCAGCGCACTGGGGCCGAGCGCGCTGAGTTTGAGCTTGAGCGCGGGGACGGTGCCACAAGGCATGTCGTCTACGCTGCAATCGGTGATGAACGATGCGCAGTTTGGCAACAATGGCTTTGGCATTCCTACGGCGCAAAGCATTGCCGCTGCGGAGTACTACGTGGATACGCCCCCGTGGGCAGGTGGTACGCCCATCAGCATGAACGCACAGGATGGGACGTTTAATGCGACGAGCGAGATTGTGAACGCCAGCATTAACACGAGCGGGCTGAGCGCGGGACGACACACCCTGTTTGTGCGCGGCCGCGACAGCGCCAACAATTGGGGCGCGACGACAGCGGCATGGATTACGGTGACGGTGGCTGGCCCAACGCCAACGCCGGGGCCAACACTGACACCCTCGCCGACGCCGATCCCCCCAACCGTGACCCCAACGCCGACACCTGGTGCTGGGCCAATCTTCTCGGATACGTTTGAGACGAACCTGGGCTGGACAACTAATCCAGCGAGCACCGACACGGCGACGAGCGGCCAGTGGGAGCGTGGCGACCCAGAGGGCACGACCTCGGCAGGCGTGACGCTGCAATTGAATGCGACAACCAGCGGCGTGAACGATTTGGTGACCGGGCGGCTGGCGGGTGCCAGTGCGGGCGTGTATGACGTAGATGGCGGCGTGACGAGCATTCGCTCACCGAACATTGCACTGCCGAACACAGGTTCAATCACGCTGTCGTTTAAGTACTACCTGGCCCATCTGAACAACGCATCCAACGTGGATTATTTGCGCGTGAAGATTGTGGGCAGCACCACGACGACGGTGCTGGAACAGCTTGGGGCAGCCACCAACCGCGCAGGAGCATGGACAAATGCCAGCCTCAACATCAGCGCGTATGCCGGGCAGACGGTTTACATTTTGATTGAGACGGCAGACACGGGCACAGCCAGTTTGATTGAGACGGGGATTGATGATGTGTTGATTCAGTAGACCTTTTGCAAAAATTGGGGCGAGGCATGCCTCGCCCCTACCTTGAAGCAAGGCTGGGCGATTAGAAATCGCGCCTGAGGCGTCCCGG
>JAYTNY010000052.1:0-1574 GCA_043748055.1 Roseobacter sp. | reverse complement strand
CAGGGGAGTCGTAGAGTAAATCTACGACTCCCCTGTTAGCGAAGCGCCGGGGTCGGGGGTTCCCAAAAAGAATTCCCTTGTCAAGTTCGCCCGACGCTTTTACCCAAACCCTGGAAACCGCGCTGGAGCATTTTGCCGATGCGGCCTGGCTGGGTGCGCATTGCCCCTTGGCTGCGCCGTTTGTGCTGGGCGAGGAGTTGCCCGCTGGGGTTGATGCCAAAGCCAGGGGCGCACACCTGCAACACGCCCTGCGCACCGCCGCGCAATCCCTCTCGCCCGATTATCACCAGTTGCTAGATGTCTCGTTTTTTCGGCGCAACGCCCAGCACAACATTAATGGCGTGGCCATGACGTTGAACCTCTCGCGTGCCGCCTACTACCGCCACCGCGCGGCAGCCTTGCACGCCTTTGCCGATGCGTTTGCCGGGTCGCTGTCCCCAAGCATTCAACTCGAAAAGACGCACAAGCCCGTGCAATTGTTGGGGCGGGATGGGCCGCTGCACGCGGCGTTGCAACACTTGCGGGCAGGTGACGCAGTGGGCATCAGTGGGGCCAGCGGGGTGGGCAAAACACAGTTGGGCCAGACCATCTCGGTCCAGTTTGGCAACACCTTTTGGTTCACCGTGCGCCCGCCGCTAAACGATCAACTGAGCAGCTTTGCCTTTGCACTGGCGCACGCCTTGCAGCAACACGGCGCAACCCAAACTTGGCGACAACTGATTGCCGATGCTGGTGCGGCGAAGCCGGATGTGTTGCTGGGCCTGCTGCAATTTGATTTGGCGCAACTGCCCGCGCCACTGCTGCTGTGTGTAGACGAGGCTGATCTGTTGCAACGCGAGAACGCGCAGCACGCGGCCTTGTTACAAGTGTTGGAGGCCTTGCGGGCCAGCGCACCGCTGTTGCTCATCGGCCAGCGCCAAACTTTGCTCACCCAGCACGCCATTGCGTTGGGCGGTCTAGAGATGGTCGATGCGCTGGCCTTACTGGCGCAGGCGGGCGTTGAAATTAGCAATACGCAAACCGCGCAGCAGGTGCTAGAGGCGACGCAAGGCAACCCATTGCTGCTGAGCCTGTTTGCCAGCGCACACGCAGCCGGTGAACCCACCGCCGTGTTGTTGCGCAGGCTGGTGCAGCAACCCAATGTGGGCGTATTGTTGGAAAGGCTGTGGCTGCGTTTAAGCGATGACGAGCGCGCCTTGTGGTGCAGCGTGGCCGCCTGCCGCCAGCTTGCCCCGCGCGATGCCTGGCACGACGAAGAAGCCAGCTTGCAAGCGCTGGTGCAGCGTGGCTTTGTGCGCGAGCAAAATGCCGATGCGGTGTACGTGCTGCCGCCCGTGCGCGACTTTGTGTTGGCCAAAGCAGACGACGCGCTGTTGACTAGCGCACACGCGCACGCGGCCAAGCTGTTCGAGTGCCGTGCACAGTTCACATCGGCGGCCTACCACTACGTGCAGGCGCGTATGCCAGAGCAGGCGATTTGGCTGTGGTTTAACCACCGCGAGCGCGAAACTGGGCGCGGGCTGGCCCAATCGGCCCAAACCATTTTTGCAGATGTGGGTGCAAGCGAATTACGC
>JAYTNY010000051.1:0-9675 GCA_043748055.1 Roseobacter sp. | reverse complement strand
CTCCCCTTTAGGGGTCGGGGGTATCCGAAGCCCATGACCCACCTTAAACGAGCAATAGACCTCTTCCACTCCCTGCTACTCACCGACGCAGTGGCGGGCGAAAGCCAGTGGCAACTGGACGACCAACAGCGGCGGCGTGGGTTGTTCTTTGGCACGCGGCCTATTTGCAGCGTGTTGCGCCCGCGCTTTCTGACCACCGCGCAATACCATTTTTTGCAGCGCGCCCACCGCATGATTCTGCCCGCCTTTGCCAAAGCCGAGCAGGCTGCATTAAGTGACCCGAACGTGATGGCACAGTTCATGCTCTCGGATTGGGAAAAAGAGTTGGTGCCGTTTGAACCAGGCTTCCCCAGCAGCCCTAATGGGCGCATGGATTGCTTCTGGATGACGGATGACGACACCAATGGTGTAGAGGCTGGTACGCTAGCAATGACCGAATACAACGCCGAGACCCCAGCAGCCGTGGCCTACAACGATGAGCTGGCCGAGATTTTTTACGGCCTGCCCGTAATGCGCGAGTTTGAAAAGCAATACGAGTGTCGCTCGTTGCCAGGCCGGCACCTCATGCTGCACACGCTGAACGATTGCTACCGGCTGTGGGGCAAGACCACGAGCGCACCCGCCAGCAAAGAGCGCATGCGCATCGGCATTGTGGATTGGAAGGAAGTGCCGACCTATAGCGAGTTTGTGTTGTTCGAGAAATACTTCAAAGAGCAAGGCTATGACTGCGTGATTTGTGACCCACGCGAGATGGAATACCGTGACGGCAAACTCATATCCGGAGATTTTCACATCACAATGATTTATAAGCGTGTGCTGTTGACCGAACTGGTGATGCGCAGCCCGGAAGGCTTGAACCACCCGATTATTAAAGCCATTAACGACCGGAATGTGTGTATGGTGAACCCGTATCGCTGCAAAATTTTGCACCAGAAGGCCAGCCTGGCGGTGTTGAGCGATGAAGACAACACACACTTGTTCAGCGCAGAAGAGCAACGCGCCATTCACGCCTACATCCCCTGGACGCGCCGCTTAAGTGAGCGCTACACGATTTACGAAGGCGCACGGGTAGACCTGGTGCCGTTCTTGCGCGACAACAAAGATATTTTTGTGCTAAAGCCCAACGACGAGTACGGCGGCAAAGGTATTGTGCTGGGCTGGACGGTGACGCAGAGCGAGTGGGAGCAAAAGCTGAGTGATTACTTGAAGGAGAACACAATCGTGCAGCGCAAGGTCGCCATCCCCAGCGAGCCATACCCCAGTTTTGTGGATGGCAAAGCCGAGGTGTATGACCGCATGCTAGACACCGACCCTTACCTGTGGAACGGCGACACCGCGCAAGCTGGTTTTGCAAGTGGGTGTTTGACGCGCCTGAGCACATCGGCATTGTTGAACGTGACAGCGGGCGGGGGCAGCACCGTGCCGACGTTTGTGATTGAAGAAAGATGAGATTAGGGATTAGAGATTGAAGAGCAATCAATCTCCAATCCCTAATCTCCCGACCAACGGGAGGAAAGATGAAAGAACCAACTTTTAACATCGGGATCGAAGAGGAATACCAGATCATTGATCCAGAGACGCGTGAGCTAAAGAGTTACATCACCCAAATGTTGGAGGATGGCAAGCTCACGCTCATTGAACAGGACATCAAGCCAGAGCTGCATCAATCCATCGTGGAAGTAGGCACCAAAGTGTGCAACACCGCTGCCGAGGCCAAAGCCGAGTTAATTCGTCTGCGCAAAGGCGTGATGGAGTTGGCAAGCAAAGGCGGCCTAAAGATTGCGGCAGCAGGCACGCATCCGTTTAGCAATTGGGCCGATCAAGAGATCACGCCCTTCCCGCGCTATCACGGTGTGAAGAACGACATGCAGATGTTGGCCCAGCAACTTTTGATTTTTGGCACGCACGTGCACATCGGTATCGAAGACCGCGAGTTCATGATTGACGCGATGAACGTGTGCAAGTATTTGCTGCCGCACATCTTGTGCTTGTCCACCAGTTCGCCGTTCTGGGTCGGTCAACGCACCGGGTTGATGTCGTATCGCAGCGTCATCTTCCGCAACTTCCCGCGCACGGGCACCCCGCCACGCTTTAACTCGTATGGCGAGTTTCAAGGCCACTTGGATACGCTGGTGCAAACCCGCAGCATCCCCGATGGCACAAAAATTTGGTGGGATGTGCGCCCCAATCACCGCTACCCCACGCTGGAGATGCGCATCTGCGATGTGTGTACGCGTGTGGATGAAGCCGTGTGCGTTGCCGCGCTGTTCCAAGCCATCATCTTCAAATGCTGGAAGCTGCGTCGCAGCAATATGTCGTTTCGTGTCTACCCGTCCGCGCTCATCGAAGAAAACAAATGGCGTGCCGTGCGTTATGGGTTGGATGGCAATCTGATTGACTTCGGCAAACAGGAAGAATTGCCTGCTAAAAAGTTAATCGCCGAGATGATTGAGTGGTTTATCGGCGATGTGATGGACGAGCTGGGCAGCCGTAAAGAAATTGAATATGCCTACAAGATCATGGAAGAGGGCAGCAGCTCGCACCGTCAATTGCGCATCTACGAGCAGACAGGTAGCTTGCAGGCAGTAGTAGATAACTTGATTAAGGAAACGGAAGAGGGTGTGCTTTGAATAGATAACGCACCTATCCAATCACTTCTGTTGAAGTTAGCACACTACGCTCGTTCAAAAGATGTTGATGGGATGCGGACTTTCTATTTGCAGGCATCTTCGCCTTAGTGTCGGTTTTTAACCGATGCCGCCCGCTAGTGACGTGTATAATCCATATCGTTCAGCAAGTTATGGTGCCTATGGTGCAATGGCAGCACGTCTCACTGTGGCTGAGAAGGTTGTGGGTTCGAGACCCACTAGGCACCCTTCAAAAAAGCCCAAGTTTTTAACAAAAACTTGGGCTTTTTTTTATTGCTAAAACACAATCACTTGAGTGCTTTGTCCAGGCACAGCATACGTTTTGTCACTTTCATACAGAGCAGCCGGTTGCACCCAGCGCCACACCCACAGCGCCACGGGCGGTGGCACATTCACACAACCGTGGCTGCGCTTGCGGCCATAGTCATTGTGCCAATACGCCCCGTGAATAGCCGCCCCTCTCAGCGTAAAGTAAGACGGGAAGGGCACGCCAGCCAAATCGTAAAAATCTGCGCCTGTGCCACCGCTCATGCGTGCGGCAGGCGTTTTGTAGATGATGCTGTGATTGCCTTTGGGCGTGAACAAAATGCCCTCGCCGCTGGCGATGCGCGACGTAAGCACGGATTTGCTGTCCTCGTAACACGTCAGGCTTTGCAGCGTCAAGTCAACCTCAATACGCTTGGTCTTGGCTGTTGCGCCTAGCGGGCTAAGCGCATCCGGCGCAAAGCGACGAATATGCTGTGCGGGCACATACGGCCCCGGCCCAAACGCAATGCCCTCGTGCAAGCGATACCACCACGCGCCGTCTTTACCCTGCACCGCCGCCACCACGCGGTAGGTGCTTTGGAAATACAGTCGCATCACTACTTTCGATTTGTTATCCGGCTCAACAAACGTATCCGTAAACGGCACGCTCACCTCGCCCCAAAACTTTTTGGAGGCGGCTTCTGCTTCGGGTGGGTTAAGCTGGTTAAAAACCGGTTGCACAAAGCTGGAATAGCAATAGCCGCCATCGGTCTTAAACCACACCTCGTTGTGCGGCATCACCGGCTCGGCCCACACCTGCTGGTACAAATTGATGAGGTCATCGCGCTGGGCCGTGCGCAGCAACTTCGATTTACGCGTCGGTTCTTGGTAAATCTCCACCCCCCAAATCGTCACGCGGCCCAGCGGGGCGGGGGCTGTGGATGGGGCGGGCCGAGGGTCGGTGGCAAAGGCATAGCCCAACGTCTTAAACGCTGAGGTGGCAGCTAGCGCAGTCGCTGTGCCAGCCCGCAAGAATGTCCGCCGAGAGATAACCATTGTGAACGAAATTGTATGACGCGATTTAGTTTTTTGCTGCGCCAGTCCAATATCGCAGCAATTCTCCCTCTGAACACAATCACGCAAAACGCCGAGCTAGTCCGCAGGACTTTGCTAAAACTAGCCACCGATTTCTCAATCGGTGGCGATGTCCAGCACACCGTAACTCGCTTGTTTCGTGCCGTTGGCGCACCCGATTCAAATCGGGTGCTGAGCATGACGAAGTCCTAATGGACTGTTTGTTCAAGTTTGGTTCAGATTGAGAATTGCTGCCAATATCGCTCTCCACCCGCCCGCGCAATGTAAGCGCGCACGCGTTCGGGCATGGTCTCGGCTTGCTGGAATAAGGCGAATAGTTGCGAGGGGTAGCACGCAATGGCCGCGATGCGTGCTGCAATCTCGCTTTCAACCAGCACCACTTGCAACGGCGTCGCGCCTTTCAACTCAGCCAGTTCGCGCACCAGCGCTTCGGGCTTGTCTGCATACGGGTAGTCTTCGTAGTAGCTGATTTGCGCCGCAGGCAGCAATACTTCTACAACGCGCCGCACAATCGAATGATCCACATGCCGCCCAACCGCCATAGGGCAATACACGCGCAGGTTGGCTTGATGCGGCGACAACACCGCCCACAATTTTGCGCTCAAGGCCAGCACATGATCCTGCCAATCCAGTGGGTTGACGGGGATGCCAATGAAATCGCGCTCGTATAACGAGTTGCGGTTGTCATCGCGGCGATACACCGCATCCAACAAATTCAGGTGAATGGTGTGTGCGCCCAGCGCCGCACACGCATGGGCATCCTCGGCACGGCGGTTGGCATAGGGCTGCTCACCCAGTTGCCACTCCCAATGCACATGTTTAGCCGCAGCAGACAACGGCTGCCCAGCCGCCACATCCGCCGTGCAAACCGAGACAACCGTGACCTGCTCACCTGAATGCGCCAGCCGATGCACCAGCCCGCCGCATGAAAGCGCAATGTCGTCGAGGTGGGGCGAGATGAAGAAGTGAGGCACGGTGCGTCTTGCATGTTTTGTCTTGCGTCTTGTGTTGGGTAATTGCAGACCAACGCAAGACGCAACACGCATTACGATCTATCGAATAACCACCGGCGTGCCCATATCCGCCCAGCCGTATAAAGTGGCCGCATCGCGTGCGCTCAAAATAATGCAGCCAAACGAGGCCGGGCGGCCCAGCAACCCACTCCACAGCCTTTGGCCGCGCCGGTTAATGGGCAACGCATGAAAGCCATTCTCGGACGGCCCAGCATCGTAAATGCCCATCCAGTAAGGCATGCGCAGTTGCCAACGGCTGGAATAGGCTTCGGGCATTTTGGTTTTGATGCGAAACGTGCCGCGCTTGGTGCCGTATTGCGGCAGCGCCGTGCTGATGACAAACGCATACACCAACTTGTCGCCCTCGTAGGCGTAGGCGCGCTGTTTAGCAATGCTGACAAAAATATTCTTTCGCCCGCCTGTGCTGGTGCTGGTGCTGGTGGGCAGGTTGAAGCCAACATGGTGGCTTTGTGTCGGTGCCCCTGCCGAGGGTAACTCGCAAGGCAACACCAACTTCATGCCTGTGCGAATGGGTGTTTCTTTGCCGCGTGAGTCAATCAGGGTATTCACCGTCACCAGTCCCACATGGCTCAGGTCTAGTCGTAGCGATAGCTTGGAAATGGTGTCGCCTACTTTGACGACATAACTGCCGCAGGTCTTTTCCAGTGGTGCGTTCGGGGATTTCGCCTGTGCCGGGGCTGCATGCGCAATCAATGCCACAAAAAGCGTAACAACGATGGTTAATAGAGAAATTCTGCGCCTCATGCACCGAGTTTAGCACTTATGAAGCTGTTGACAAGCTGTGGAAAACTCTTGCCTAGAGCTGCCTGGCACCTTATGGAGAAACCAAATAGACATGGCACGATTAGCGCCTAACGCGTTCTGAGCGCATTAGGCGCTTGCGCAGGTTTCATGTCACTTTGATTTGACTTGTCTATTAGCTCGCTCTAGTGCTTGCATCCTGCTGTCAAACTGCTCACTCGCATACATCACAAAATCGTTGGGGTCGAGGCCAAATGGCACACCCTCGGCATGCTCTAGAAACGGTGCAAATGTCTCACCAATGATCTCGAAGACCAGCGGCAGCAATTCGTTCAGCTTGGCCTGCGCTACATCCCACAGCGCCGGGGTTTTGTGGATGAGAGCTGAGAGCGCGTGCAGGCCATAGGCGATGTGACGTGCCTCGTCGCGCTGCACCAACTCCACCCCCCGCACCGTGCCGGGCATGATTTGGTTGCGCTTGAAGCACAGTACATACGCGTGATAACCCGTCTCGGCCAGCACGCCCTCGATGATGAGGTGATACGTCACCAACGCTTCGGTCAGCGCCTCGCCCGACGAATCCGTCAGCAGGCGATTGAGCGATTGGGGTAGGGCCTGCATAAACAATTGCTCGTAGGCCGCGCCCATCGCTGTTACGTTGGCGGGCGCACCCACCACCTCGCCGAACCACCGATCAAACCACTCCACATGTTTCGATTCCTCAAATAGCTGTGCCGTCAAAAACATTTCGTCTTCCAGATGCACACCGCTGCGCCGCACCGCCACCAACATCGGGGCCAAGTCGTGCGTCACGGCTTCCTCGCCACCCAAAAACATGGTGCTGAGTTGCAAAATGATCTCGCGCTCATGGTCGCTCATGCGCGCCCAATCCAGCTTGTCTTGCGTCAGGTCAATGGCCTGCGGGTCCCACAGCAGCGTTTTGCTTTTTTGGAATAGGGTGTATGGGAATAGGGTGGGGTTGATGGGCATGTAAGTGATTGTAGGTCGGCCTCGTAGAATAGCGCCGTGGAACTTTACGAGATGCCCATCGCTCAAACCCTCAGCGACATACAAGACCGCATAGCCAACGCCGTCCTGCGCGCCCATCGCACCCCCGCCGAGGTCACGCTCATTGCCGTCTCCAAGACTTTCCCCGCCAGCGCCGTGCTAGAGGCAATGGCGGTAGGCCAGCGTGATTTTGGCGAGAACCGGGTGGAAGAAGCGCTGTTGAAGAAGGAAGAAGTAGAAAGTATGAAGTCAGAAGCCGTCTGGCACCTGATTGGGCATGTGCAAAGCCGCAAGGCCAAAGACGTTGCCGGGCAGTTTGATTGGATTCACTCGGTGGATTCGTTCAAACTGGCAGAGCTACTCAGCCGCCGAGCTGCTAATCCCCAACCCCCAATCCCGAATCACATTCTGCTCCAATGCAACGTCAGCGGCGAGGCCAGCAAAGAGGGTTTCGATTTGGCGAACTGGGAAACCGAGCCAGCGAAATTTCTGGCGTTTGTGGATGATGTAGAAAAGATGCTGGGCCTGCCCGCGATTCACATTGGCGGGTTGATGACGATGGCCCCGATAGTGGACAACCCAGCGCAAGCCCGCCCAGTGTTCGCCAGCCTGCGTTGCTTGCGCACTGCGCTGCGTGAACGCTTTCCACAACTCGCATTGCCCCACCTCAGCATGGGCATGAGCGACGACTTTGAGGCCGCCATTGCCGAAGGCAGCACGATGGTGCGCATTGGCCGGGCCATTTTTGGTGGCCGATAAGAAGAAATTAGAGATTGGAGATTAGAGATTTGTTCAACGCATTGCCAATAGCCAATAGCCAATTACTTGCCGCTGTGCGAGACCTGGCCCGCCAACGCCGCACACAAGTTATTTTGGTGGGCGGTGCTGTGCGCGATGCGTTGTTGGGCAAAGCCGCCAACGACTACGACATCGCAGTGCAGGGCAACCCCGTGCCGTTGGCCCGCGCCACTGCCGATGCGCTGAATGGCGATTTTTGGCTGATGGACGCCGAGCGCGGCACGGCCCGCGTCATTCTGCGAGATGCAAACAAAACCGTGATTGACTTCGCCGCCTGCCGTGGCGCAACCTGGCACGCGGATTTGTTCGCGCGCGATTTCACGCTCAATGCCATTGGCTATGACTTAGAGGCAGATGTGCTGATTGACCCAGCCAACGGGCAGGCTGATTTGCAGGCGCGGGCCATTCGCGCTGTCACCGCCCACGCTATCAGCGACGATCCCATTCGCGCGCTGCGGGCGGTGCGGCTGGCGCAAAAGCTGAGCTTTAGCATCGAGCCGACGACGTGGGCGCAAGCCAAAGCCATCGGCAGCGCCCCCTGGAGCGGAGTCGAAGGGCACCAGCCCAGCGCCGAGCGCGCCCGCGACGAACTGCTGGCCATGCTGGCCCTGCCTACTGCTGCCCAAGCCATGCGCCAATTGGATGCGGTGGGTTTGCTAACCCAACTGGTGCCAGAGGTGGAGCCGATGCGAGATTGCACCCAATCCCCGCCCCACCAATTTGCGGCGCTGGAACATACGTGGGCGGTGATGGAGGCGTTGGATGAGATAGCGGAGAGATTGGAGATTAGAGATTGGAGATTAAGCGACCAATCTCTAATCTCCAATCTCCAATCTCATCTGCGCGAAGCCACAGCCAACGCCACCCGCGCCGCCATGCTTAAATTTGCGGCGCTGCTGCACGATTGTGCCAAACCCCAGACACGCAGCGTAGACCCGGACGGGCGCATCCGTTTTTTTACGCACGAGGAACTTGGCGCGGAGAAAGCGGCGGCGCGGGCGCGGGCCTTAAAGCTAAGCAGCGACGAGGTGCGCGATGTGCGCACGTTGGTGCGCCATCACATGCGGGCCAACCAACTGGCGCGTAGCGCAGAGAAGCCCACACCCCGCGCAATCTACCGTTTTATGCGCGAGGCGGGGCCGTGCGCGCCAGAGCTGGCGCTGTTTGCCATTGCCGATTGCTATGGCAAACGCGGTGCAGACACTCAGCCCGATGAGTGCGCCCCTAGCCGGGCCGTTGCTACGCGATTGATTGAGAAATACTTCAACCAGTTCTCGCCCCAGGCCACGCCCGCGCCGCTGATTACAGGCCGAGACTTGATTGAGATGGGTATTGCGCCAGGAAAATTAATTGGCGAGATTTTGGAGCGCGTGCGCGAGGCGCACATGACGGGCGAGATTAGTGAGCGGGCCGAAGCCATAGCCATTGCAAGAAGCATGAAGTTAGAAGGATAAAGGACGAAAGATGAAAGCACGCACACTTCATACTTCATACCTCATACTTCTCACCTTGCTTCTCACTTTGCTGTTGGGTTTTGCACTGCGCCTCACCCTCATCGAAAAGCGCCCGCTGCATTTTGATGAGGGCATTAACGTGTATTTTGCGCCGCTGGCGTTGCCGGAGTTGTTGCAGGCCCACATTGTCAATGCCGATACCGACCCGCCTGCGCATCGCATCACGTTGGGGTGGTGGGCGGGTGGGGCGGGGCTGTCGCCGTTTGCCATTCGGCTCTACTCCGTTTTCTTCAGTACGCTCAGCATGGCACTGCTATATCGTGTTGCACGCATGTTGCGCCTCTCGCAAACGGCCAGCCTGTTGGCTGTGGTGTTGATGGCGCTCTCGCCCTACGCCATCGATTACGCGCAAGAAGCAAAGGGCTATGCGATGGGCGCGGCGATGGCGCTGGCCTCGTGGTGGGCGTGGGTGGAGGGGCAGAAGAGGGCTATTGGCTATGGGCTATGGGTTATTTACTTCGTGAGTACAGCCCTAATGCTGGGCACGCATTTTTATACCGCGCCGGTTTTGTTGATGCAATGGGTCTGGTGGTTTTTGACGGAGAAACGACCCACGACGAGAGCAGTGGTGGGTAGGCTGGTGTTGCAAGC
>JAYTNY010000050.1:0-13429 GCA_043748055.1 Roseobacter sp. | reverse complement strand
AGATCAGCTATCTCGGCTTCTAACTGGGCAATCCGTTCTTGTGCTTCGATTTGCCAAATTTAGCTCGGTAAGTTTTTTACCGCAAGTCTGAACTCTTACGTCAGAACCTATCTCAATAGGGACGACATCCCTACGAGGGATGTCGTCCCTGACATCATCACTCGCTTACAATCGCGCTCTTATGAGTTCGACTGAACCGATCCGCGTGCTGCACTTTGCCGATATTCACATCGGCATGGAGAACTATGGGCGGATTGACCCGACGACGGGCATTAACCAGCGCGTGGTGGATTTTGTAAACCGGCTGCGTGAGATTGTGGACTACGCGATTGCGAACGAGGCGGACTTAGTCATCTTCGCAGGCGATGCGTTTAAGACCCGCGACCCCAACCCAACGTATCAACGCGAGTTTGCGCGGCAGGTGATGCGGCTCTCGCGGGCCGAGGTTCCCACCGTGTTGTTGGTGGGCAACCACGACATGCCGCTGAACGACAAGCGCGCCACCAGCGTAGATATTTTCTCGACCTTAGATGTGCCGAACGTGTTTGTGGGTCGCAGCGAACAGATCTTCAAGATTGAGACCAAGCGCGGGCCGATTCAGGTGGCAACTGTGCCGTGGCCGCAACGCAGTCGCATGGTGCAGCTCGAAGAGCATCGCGGGTTGGGCATTGAGCAGCTTGACCAAGAGCTAGAAAAGTTTGTGGCCGATGAACTAAAGCGTTTGGCCGCCGAGGCCGACCCGGCGCTGCCTGCCATCCTCACCGGCCACTTCAGCGTGAGCGGAGCCACGTTTGGCAGCGAACGCCAGGTGATGATTGGCCGCGACGCGGTGATTAAGCTGAGCGAGTTGGCCGTGCCCGCCTGGGATTACGTGGCGTTAGGTCATATTCACAAGCACCAGAGCGTGAATGACACAAGTTACCCAGCCATTGTGTATAGCGGCAGCCTGGAGCGCATTGATTTTGGTGAGGAGATTGAAGCGAAAGGCTTTTGTTGGGTTGAGGTGAAACGCGGCGAGACAAAGTGGACCTTTGTGCCAATGAACGTGCGGCGCTTCCTCAGCATTACCGCCGATGCCACCGAGGACGGCGACACACCCACTGAGGCCGCTCTGCGCGCCATCGAACGCCACGACGTAACCGATTGCATTGTGCGCGTGCGGGTTAAGCTGCTGCAAAGCCAGGAGGCCTTGTTCAAACCCAGAGATGTAGAGGCCGCGCTGGAAAATTGTTATCTCATCGCAGGCATCGGCAAAGACGTGCAACGCGATGCCCGCAGCCGCCTGGGCCTGGACAACGCCGAGGCCTTGCCGCCCGATGAACTGCTACGCAAATACTTCCTCAGCAAAAACCTGCCGCCCGACCGTGTGGATGAGTTAGCACGATTGGCGGCTGAAATCATGGAGATTAGAGATTGACTTGTGTGCTCAATCTCCAATCTCCAATCTCTATCAATGAACTTCCTAGAACACCTACACCAAAACCCGCTGCTGGCCGATGGCGCGATGGGCACCATGATTTATGCGCAGGGCGTGGATTACGAGCAGAACTTTGAGCTGCTGAACATCAACAAGCCTGAGCTAATCGAGAGCATTCACCGCCGCTACGCAGAAGCGGGCGCAGATGTGATTGAGACCAATACGTTTGGCGGCAATCGCTATCGCCTGGAACAATGGGGCGCGGGAGACCGTGTAGCTGAGGTGAACGCGCGAGCGGTGGAGATTGTGCGCAGGGCAGTGCGAGGTGTTGGGCGAGAGATTTTCATCGGCGCTTCGATGGGGCCAACCGGCTTAAAACTGGCCCCGCTGGGCAACCTAAAACCCGAAGATGTGTACGACGCATTCCGCGAGCAAATAACTGCACTGAGCGACGCAGGCGCGGACGCGTTGATCTTTGAAACCTTCAGCGACCTCAACGAGATGGAGCAAGCCATTCGTGCAGCTAAATCTGTATGTGCGCTGCCCATCGTGGCGCACATGACCTTTAACCGCGAAGGCCGCACCCTGTTCGGCGCCACGCCCGACCAGGTGGCCCAACGCCTGATTGATTTTGGGGCCGATGTGATTGGCGCGAATTGCAGCACTGGCCCACGTGGCGTGCTGAACGTAGTGAGCGGCATGCAACTGGTGGCGAATAGGGATTGGGGATTGGTGAATAGCGCTAAGTACCTAATCTCTAATACCCAATCTCTAATCCCTAATCCCCAATCCCCTCTTTACTCCGCCATCCCCAACGCCGGGTTTCCGGAGCAGCAGGGCGGGCGATTGATGTACCCGGCCACGCCGGAATACTTTGGCGGCTTTGCCCAGCGTGCGGCAGAGGCGGGCGTGCGGCTGATTGGCGGCTGCTGCGGCACCACGCCCGACCACACCCGCGCAATGAGATTGGCGTTGGATGCCAAACGCGAATCACAGCCTCGGCAGTTTGAGGTGCGCGATGCCTTTGCCCAGTTCCCATCAACCCAAACGCAAACCGAAACGCCGCCCGAGCTGGAGCAGACCACCCTAAAAGCCGCACTGGATGCGGGCACGTTTGTGGTTACGGTAGAAGTAGAGCCACCTAAGTCCGCCAGCACCAGCGCCCTGGAAGATACAGCGCGGCTGCTGCGTGATGCGGGCGCGACCGTGCTGGACATCAGCGATATGCCGATGGCGCGTATGCGCATGAGCGGGCTGGCCGCAGCGCACCGCGTGCAGATGGGCGCGAACATCGAGACGGTGTTGCACTTCCCCGTGCGTGGGCGCAACCTGCTGCGCGTGCAGGGAGATTTGCTGGCTGCGCATGCGCTGAACCTGCGCAATTTGTTTGTGACGATGGGCGACCCAGCCAGCATTGGCGATATGCCCAACGCCTTTGACCAACACGATATTGTGCCGACCGGCTTAGTCCAGTTGATTAAAGACAAATTTAATTGCGGCAAAGACAGCAGCGATGCCAGCATCGGCCAGCCGTGCAGCTTTGTGGTGGGTGTGGCAGCCAACTTAACGCCGCAAGATTTTGACAAAGAGGCCAAGCTGCTGAAGAAGAAAATTGACTGCGGCGCGGACTTTGCATTGACACAACCCGTGTTTGCGCCAGAAGTTGCGCGCCAGTTTATTAAGTATTACGAGGGCCTGTTCGGCAAATTAACGTTGCCCATTCTGATGGGGGTGTTGCCGCTCTCCAGCGTGCGGCATGCCGAGTTTTTGCGCAACGAGGTGCCAGGCATGATGCTGCCGGATGCGATTGTGAAGCGCTTGGAAAGCGCGGGCAAGAAGACCCGCACCGAAGGCACATTGATTGCGACGGAGATTGCGCAAGAGATGCGCGGCATCGTGCAGGGCGTGTACATCATCCCAGCGTTTGGCCGGTTCGATATTGCAGCCAAGATTGTGCGGGCACTAACTTAGTCAGGGTAGCCTGCGTTCGAAGTAGGCGTAACGAACGCTGCCAGTCAAGGTTCGTGCGGTTGTTACTCGTATATGGGCGCAGGCTGAAGCCTGCGGCTACCGACTCAGACTTTCGCTTCAAATTCGCCATCGCTTACGCGAATCAGCAACTCTTCACCCATAGCCACATCGCTCACGCTGCGCACTAATTCACCATGTGCGCCATCATCGGCTTTGCGGCTTACGATGGCGTAGCCGCGCTGCAAGGTGGCGAGCGGCGACACGGCTTCGAGCCTGCCTTGTAAGCCGCGTACGTTCGCTCGTTCAAGTCCAATCGAAGCAAGCACAGACGAGCGCAGCCGCGAGCCTAGTTCTTGCACGCGCAGTGCGCTTTGTGCCACTAAGCTGGCCGGGCTTAGCAAGCGCAAGGCACGTTGCAAGCTGATGAGGTTCGAGCGCGCTTCGATGACTTGGCTCTGCATCGCTTGCGTCAGCAGGGCGCTCAGCCCATCCACATTCATGCGCAAATCGCTAATGTCGGGCGTGATGATTTCGGCTGCCGCGCTGGGCGTGGGCGCACGAACATCGGCGGCGAAGTCGGCCAGCGTAAAGTCAATCTCGTGGCCCACGCCGGTGACGACCGGAATTTGCGATGCAGCGATGGCGCGCACCACGCGCTCGTCGTTGAAGGCCCACAGTTCCTCGATGCTGCCGCCGCCGCGGGCGACGAGGATGACATCGGCCCCCCCCCAGCCCCCCCCGTCGGAACGGGAGGGGAGAGCGTTCAGAGACTCGATGGCGCGGACGATTTGTGCGGGTGCGTCTGCCCCTTGCACGAGGGTGGGCGAAAGAATGACCTCGATGAGCGGGTAGCGGCGGCGCAGCACGTTCAGAATATCTTGAAAGGCGGCGGTGCTGGGCGAGGTGACCACACCGAGGATTTGTGGCAACGCGGGCAGTGGGCGCTTGCGGGCCTCGTCAAACAAGCCTTCGGCGGCTAGGGCTTGTTTGAGGCGTTCCAGTTCGGCATACAGATCGCCGACGCCGCTGGGGGTCATGGCGTCTACGTACAACTGGTAAGCGCCATCGCGTTCGTAGACACCCACGCGGCCCCGCGCAATCACGGCATCGCCGTTCTTGGGGGCGTAGCGCATGCGCACAGCCTGGCCTTTCCACATGGCGCACTTAATTTGGCTACCCGCATCTTTAAGCGTGAAGTACAGATGCCCCGATGCAGGCCGCGCCAAGTTGCTGATCTCGCCCGCGATGCGCACATCGGCCAGTTCGTCATCGCCCTCGATCAAATCTTTGACGCGCGCAGTGACCTGCGAGACCGAGAGCGGCTCGTTGCTCTGGATGGGAAGGATGGATTGGAAGCCTTGCATGGCGGAAGGGGATTAGGGATTGGTGAATAGTGAATGGGGATTGATGATTCACCAATCCCCATTCACTATTCACCAATCCCTATCGTAACCCCATTCGTGTATCGCTCGTCCAGTGGGATGAGCGGCAGGCGGGTGACGTTGTCGTAGACGACGACTTCGGCTTCGAGCGGGCCGTTGTACTCGCCGAGATCGAAGACGTGGCGGTCGGTGATCTCCGAGCCGCGAATCCATTTGAGGGTGGGAATGGCCCCGAGGGCGGGCACGCCATCGTGAGCTTTGTAGAAGTTGTTGCCTTTGATGCGCACCGAGATTTTGTAATCCTCGGTGATGGGTTGCAAGGCTAGCCAACGCAAATCTATGGTCAGCTTAGTGCCGTTGCGCTGTGCCCTGCTGCCGATGAGAATCATCTGGTTGGCGAAGGGGATGTAGCGTTCGCTGGAATTGGGGGCCGGTAAATTAATTGTTGCCCTCGTCTCACGCAGAGATTCTGCATTGGCTTCCTTCAACTCCAAAAACAATCTGTCTGTCGGAAGAATACTAAAAACCAGCGTTACGTACTCATTGCTATTTGACGAGGTAGATGAGATTAATGTTTTGGTGTCACTTAGCAATGGAAATAGTTCATCAGGGAATGATCCTTTGACATGACCAACAACCACTTGTCTTTGTGATTTACCTAGTTTCCAGTGCGTAAATAATCGCCAAACACCTGAGATTCCTGTGTCGTAATCCACGCCAATCAATGTTGGCATGGTAGAGGCTGATCTTAGATCAGTCCCTCCGAATACTTCGAATCCAAAGGAATGCCGGGTTACTGGCATCTGAGTGGCGGGGACGACTGTTAACTCGCCAACGCGAACAAATCCTACTGCGTCTCTGGTCTTATAAATCGCCACGCCGTTATACGCCCCAGCCAAAACATCATACTCACCCGGCTCAAGATCAAGAGGAATCGCCAACACCGCCCGCTTAAACATCACAACGCCGCCGCCCTCGCTGCCCGTCAGCCGTACATCGGCGTTCGTTGCCAGTCGGCCATCGCGGCGCAGAATGCGCACGGTGATCGAATCGCCCTCGATGTGTGCGCCGCGCGATGACCACCACAAGTCAATCGGGAATTGCGTGCCGATCTCAACTTGCTTGGGCAAGCCCAGCGGATGCACCAGAATAATGCGGTCATCCCACACCGTGCGTGGGAAGCTGGCACTGGCAATGCCGATTTCGGGCGCAACGCGCCAGGCGGGGGTGTTGCTGAGCGGAACGGTTTGCAGCAGTTCTTTGCCAAACTCGGCCTCGTAAAAACTGGTGACGTAGGTGTTACCTTGTTGGGCCGATGCGGCAGTTCGCTTGGCAAAGGTGGTCTCGTAAGGCTCGGCCCCTTGTGGATAAACATAGTTCACGCGCACAGCGGGGCTGATGTGTTCTACGGCTTGCAGCGCCCACATAGGCGTGGCTTGGTGCCATTGGCTGAACACGTTGCTTAACGCGTTGTGGTTTGGGTTGGCGATGCGCAACACGGCCTCGGCATTTGCCCGCGTGCTGCGGTCGCGGCTGAGTTGAACGAAGCTGGGCAGGCGGGCGAGGCAATCGCGGGCGGGGAAGAAAGCGAGAAGAATGAACACGAAGAAGCGAAGGAACGAAGGGAGGTGGGGGATTGGGGATTGGGGATTAGGGAATTTGAGTTTGCCAATCCCTAATCCCCAATCCCTAATCCCTAATCCCAGCACCACGCACGCAATTACCCAGCACGGCATGGCGTATTCCACCGTTTGCGGGGCGCGGTAAGTAAGGGTGATAAAGCCATGCAAGGCAAAGGCAAAGAGCAGGACAAAGCCCAGCGTGCGTTCTCGCCACAGCATCATGACGGCTGCGAGCGCCATCAGCACCAACACCGGCAGGCTGAATTGAAATTGCAGCAGGGTGGGGGTGAGGGCGAGGCGATCCCAAAATAGCGCAGGCTCGGTGCGGATGAAATAGAACAGGTCGCCCTCGAAGCCGCGTGCCAATACGTGATCGAGAAAGCCTTGCAGCGTCGCAAGATTGCCGTGATCGAGCTTGCTGATGGCGCTGTTGCGCAACGGCAAATACAGCCAAACGAGTTGGGTGGCGGCCAGCACCAGCCCCGCCACGATGAAATCTTTGAGCGGCAAGCGCGCTCGAATTGCCATCCCCAAAACAAATACGCCGAACACTGCGCCGATGAACACCAGCGAGACGTGATGCCCCACGCCGAGGCCGAGCGCGAGCGCAAAAGCGATGAGCCATGAGCGATGAGCCGTGAGCCTGAAACGAATGACGGCAAACACCATGAATGCCGTGAAGAACGCGGTGAGGCTGCGAATGTTCGTGGTGGTGGCCTGCGCCCAAAACGTGGTGCTGGTGCCGAGGGTGAAGGCGGCGAGCAAGGCGGCGAACGATGAGGAGATGAGGAGATAAGGGGATGAGGAAGCAGTATCTTTACATCTCCTCATCTCCTCATCTCCCTCTCTCCTCACTCCTGATACGCACGCCGCCACCAACACCAGCGCCCCCGCCGATGCAACCACCGACAAAAACGTGACGCGCGCAAACGGCGAACCGATGGGCACCTGGGCAAACAGCCAGCCCAGCAGCGTAAACAGCGGGTATCCCGGCGGATGCGGAATGCCCAGCGTAATAGCCGCCAGTTGCAACTCGCCACTGTCGGCGGGTTGCACGTCGGGGTTCATTGTGGCACCATACAGCGCTACCGCACTCAGAAAAAGTATGAAGTATGAAGTATGAAGTATGAAGTTGAAGCGCGGCGCGTTTTCATACTTCATACTTCATCCCTCATACTTCTCTTCATACTTTTCCTTAACACCGCCAACGTTTCTATAGCCGTGCGCTGCCACGTAAATTGCGCGGCTTGCATGAGCCCGCGTTGGCGCATTTTTTGGTAGTAGGCATCTTCAGTGGCTAGGGCAATTGTGGCACCTGCCATGCGCCGCGCATCCATGGGGTCTACCAGAATGCCGGCATTGCCCACCACTTCGGGGATGCTGCTGGCATTGCTGCCGATGACGGGCGTGCCGCACGCCATGGCCTCTAGCACCGGCAGGCCGAAGCCTTCGTAGGTGGAAGGAAACAGAAACACACGGGCGGCAGCCAACACGGCGGGCTTGTCGGCCTCATCCACAAAGCCCATAAAACGCACTTCGTCTTCAATCTCCAACGTTTGGGCCATGTGTTGCAGGGTGATGCGTTGGCCGGTAGCGGTGTAGGCCAGTTGGTCGGGAGTGCCGTTTAGCACCAGCGGGCATTCCTCGCCGATGGGTTCACCCGCCCACACGTAAATCTGCATCACGGTCTCGATGTTTTTGCGGCGGTCGAAGCCGCCCAGATACAACGCAAACTTTTCGGGCAAGGCATATTTCTCGCGCACGCGCTCCAGCTCGGCTTCGAGGATGGCAGGCTGAAAGCGCGCTTCGGCGGCCAGCGGGACGACAGTGATGTTGGATTCGCGCACGGGTAAGTGTTGCACGATGTCGCGCTTGCTGTGTTCGCTATCAGTAAGAATGGCGCTGGCGTTGGCCGCACCCGCACGCACCAATGCGCTGTAAGCGCGGTGGTGCAACTTGCCTCGGTATTCTTTGAGGGCCAGCGAGATGACATCGTGAATGGTGACGACGACGGGCACGGCGCAGTGCAAGGGCGGCGCCCAGTAGGGCACAAAGGCCACATCGGCGTTCATGCGTGTGGCGGCGCGAGGAAAGTCTATTTGCTCAAATTGCACTTTGGCGAGATCGCCCCGTGACTTTGGCGAGACGCATTCGATGTGAACATCGGGCGCAACCTCTTGCAAGGCTTGAACCAGGTTGCGGGTGTATTGGCCGCTGCCCGTGCTAACAGAATCGGCGAACCAGGCGTTGAGGGCGATCTTCATTAGAGTTGTCAGTAGTCAGTTATTGGTTTTCAGTAACGAATCGTCAGATTAAGATTGCGGTGGACTGTTGATAACTGATAGCTGACGACTGAAAACTAAGAGCGATTATGCCCGATTCACCTTCACCCCAACGCAATCTGCGCCGCCGCACCATTGGCTTGCTCATTCGCCGTGCGCGCGAAGGGGCGGGCCGAACCGTAGCGCAACTGGCCGATGCCTTGCAGGTGAAGCCCGCAACGATGAAGGCCTATGAAGCAGGGACGCGCGAGCCTTCGTTGGTGGAGCTATTGGCCATTGGCGATTGGCTATCGGTTCCAGTCACGACATTGTTGGAGGAGGCTGGCCCGATTTTGCCAATAGCTCATAGCCAATTGAATGCACAAGCCGCACTGCAACTGCGTAACCATGTGATGGGGGCAAAGCTGAAGCAAGCGCGCTTGAACGCGGACGAATCGCTGAAGGTTTCGGCAGGGGCCGTGGGCATTTCTTCAGGCAAGTTGAAATCGTATGAGCTGGGCACGGCGATTCCGATTACGGTGTTAGAGGCGTTGACGGCGCACTTCGGCTTGACGATGCAGCACTGGTTCGAGGTAGATGCGCTCCACATCAACCCCGCCCAGCAGCAACAAACTGCTTTTGCTGCTTTGCCAAGTGATGTGCGCGCCTTTGTGACCGACGCAGATGTCTTGCCCCACTTGCGCATAGCGATGCAGTTGCATGCCTTACCGGATGATGATGTGCGACGCGTGGCTGAGGCGTTGCTTTTATCGGGCAGAACTCTGCCGGGGTAGCCGCAGGCTTCAGACTGCGCCTCGAAGTATGAAGAGCCACAACATAAGCCTCGGCTTCAACAGGCGTTACTCATATTTCAAACGCAGTCTAAAGCCTGCGGCTACCTATGGCTTCTGCAAAGTCGCTTGACAGAACCTGCACGGCGGTTGGAAACCGCGTGCAACGCAAAACAAAGCCGACCTACGTCGGCTAGAACCCAGTCGGCGAAGGCCGACTTTGCTTTGCGTTGCCGCGACTTCAGTCGCTGGGCAGGACTTTGCAAGAGCCATGGCGGCTACCTTGCTGAAGTTCACCGAATCCTCATGCGCCCGTATTGCAAGCCGGGTTTGGGTTTGCGGCGCACGACGAAATACACCAGCCCAGCCCCCAGCGCCACAAGCGGGGCCAGCGGCAACGCGGGCAGTGATGCACTCACCTCAACGCTTAACGCCGCCACATGCGTCAACCCAATCAACACTGTTGCCAGCAAACCAGAGTTGGGCAACACGCCCACGAACGCCAGACCCCATTGCCAGTAGAACCAAGCCAGCAACCCTAGCGGCACGCACACAACAAGGCCAAGCGTAGACAACACGGTAATCACCGCATCCCACACCGTTTTGTGGCGCGCCGTTGCCAGCGCGATGAACAGGCACACGCCGCCCAGCAATAACGCGCAATCGCGCGCAACGCTGGGCCAGAAGGCTTGTGGCAGGCCACCCGCAAACATAGAGAGCGAGAAGCGATGCCCGCGCGCCAACGCAAACAGCACCAACCACAGCACGTAGTACACAACCATACCGACAAGCGGTTGCAACGGCTGCTTTTGCAGACATAGCCCAACCAGCGCAACCAATGCCAGCACCAGCCCAATCAGCACGGGCAGCCGACCCAGCCGTTCGCGGGTTAAGCGCGCGCCCTCGGCGGCCTCGCGCTTGGCCCCAATCTCGGCCAGCAGTTGCTCGAACGCGGTTACGTTGCCACTCTCGATGCCGATGCGGTAGCGCTGCAAGCTCTCGGCGGCAAAACGCGGCTGGCCGTTTACCTCGCTCCAAAATTCGTCAAAGGTGATGCGCTGCTGGGCCGAGTCCAGCATCAGCTTGGCGTTGGGGGCCAGCGTGCTGGCTGGCAGCGCTGGGCTGATGGGTTCTGTAGAGGTGATGGGGGCCGCGCTCGACGCCGCTGTTGCAAAATCCAGCGCGGCCAGCATCGGTGCGCCTTGCGCGTGGGTGGGCATGGGTGCGCCCAACAAGGCTGCAAGCATGGGCGCGATGGCGCTCTGCTTTACGATGTCTTGCGTGCCGGGCTTGATGCCCGCGCCAGCCATCACCAGCGGCACCCGCGAGACATCGGCGTCATCACCACCGTCGTTGCCGTCGGCATCGCGGCCCCGGTCGCTCAGCACCATCACCGTATTCGTCGCCAGGTCTAACGTAGAGATGAGGCGAAACAGGCGTGCATCCAGAACCTCAAGCGGGTTGGGTGTGGGCGTAATCGAGATGGCCTGTGTCGTCGTAACAGGTCGTGCATCAGCCAAGCCATCCAGCGCAGCCAACTCGATCAGCACAAATTGCGCGGGCTGTTGCACATCTTGCAACACCTGAATGGCGGTGTTGATGGCGGCATCATCCCGCGCATTGGCTTCAGGCTCAGTCGTTTCTTCAAAGCGCGCCAAGTCCGGGCCAAACCAATCGCTCCATTGAATAGTACCGATGACGGCGGCGTTCTTATTCGCGGCGCGCAATTGCTTAAAGATGTTGTCGATCTGGGGCAAGCCTGCATCGTTGCGCGTGAGGCCATGCACTTCGGGCGTGGCCCCACTGGCAAACCCAATCCAACTGGGCACACGATAGGTGGGTGGAGCGAGGGCGACGGTGGCATCCAGCCCTTGTTGGCGCAGGGTTTGCAGCGTGGGCAGGTTGCGGCTCTCCTCCAGCCGCAGCCCGCGCACCAACACGCACACCACGCGCGGCGAGAGCGTAGGTCGCCCGGTGCCCGCAGGCAGCTCGGCCAAATACGGGCTGGCATAGGTGCGGTAGCTGGCCCACACCTCATCACGCATTTGTTTTGCAATAGCTGGAGCGAGGGTGAGCGCGATAAGCAGGAGGAGACCGAAGATGCGGCGGATCATGAAGTTGATAAAATCTTGCGCGATGAGTAGCCCCCCTAGCCCCAAAAAAGATTTTCTTTCGATTGCCCAACTCACGCCCGATGAATTATCCGACATGCTGGCCGCCGCCGTGCAGCTTAAGCGTGAATGGAAGAAACGCGGCAACCCGCAAGTGCTGCAAGGCAAGAGCTTGGGCATGGTGTTTACCAAGCCCAGCCTGCGCACGCGCGTGTCGTTCGAGATGGCGATGCTTGATCTCGGCGGCCACGCCATCTACATTGGCCCCGATGAAATTAAGCTGGGCCAGCGCGAGAGCGTGCCGGATGTGGCCCGCGTGCTGGCGCGCTATGTGGATTGCATTATGGCCCGCGTGTTTGCCCACAATGATGTGGTGACGCTGGCAAAGTGGGCGCATGTACCGGTCATCAACGGCCTGAGCGATTACGAACACCCCTGCCAGTGCCTCGCCGATTTGGTGACGATGGTGGAGCGCAAGGGCAGCATCAAAGGCTTGCACGTCACCTATGTCGGCGACGCCAACAACAACGTGACGAACTCGTTGGCGTTTGGGGTGACGATGTTGGGCGGACATATTTCGTTTGCTGCGCCGCTGGGCTACCAAATTCAGCCGGAGGTGGTGGCGCAGGCGCAAAAATTTGCGGCGCTCAGCGGCGGCAGCGTAACGGTGTTGGAAGACCCACGCAGCGCCGTGGAGGCCGCCGATGTGGTCTACACCGATTCGTGGTACAGCATGGGCCAAGAGAACGAGGCCGCGCAACGCAGGCGCATCTTCCCGCCCTACCAAGTCAACGCCAATCTCGTGGCACTGGCCCGCCAAGACGCCATCGTGATGCACGACCTGCCCGCCCACCGGGGCGAGGAAATTACCGACGATGTGGCCGATGGCCCGCAAAGCGTCATCTTTGACCAGGCCGAGAACCGCCTGCACGCGCAAAAGGCCGTGCTGGCGTGGGTGTTTAATGTGGCTTGACAGTTTGAGTTGGGAGTTTGAGTTTGTAGCGAATGTCAACTCAAACTCCCAACTCAAACTCAAACTGCCATGACTGACCTCCTCTGGGTTCTCCAACGCCTGAACGGCCTCGCAATTTTGGATATTGCGTTGGTCTCGGTGGTGTTTTTTCTGCTGCTGTTGCTGGTGCGGGCCACGCAGGCCGTGCCGTTGCTGCGCGGGTTGTTGGTCGTTGGCATCATTGGGGTGTTGCTGAGTGGGCTGGGGCAGTTGCCCACGTTCGGCTTAATTTTGCGCTCCGGCATTCCGGCGTTGCTCATCGCCATCCCCGTTATTTTTCAGCCGGAGCTGCGCCGTGCGCTGGAACGCCTGGGCCGCGTAAACGAAGTGCTGGTGCAGCCGCGCAAAACCGAGTTGGAAGTGTTGGTGCGCAAGGTGACGGATGGTGCGCTCAAGCTGGCCGCCAAGAAACATGGCGCACTCATCGTGCTGGAGCGTGAGACCGGCCTGCAAGACTTGATCGACACCGGCATTCATCTGGACGCCGAGCTGACCTCGGAAATTCTGCTGACCATTTTTGATCCCCACACGCCCTTGCACGATGGCGGTGTGGTGATTCGGCGCGGCCGCATTGCGGCGGCGGGCTGCGTGTTGCCGCTCACAGCCTCATCGCTGGAGGACGCGCGCGTGGGCCTGCGCCACCGCGCGGGTATTGGTGTCACCGAAGGCACCGATGCCATCGCCGTCATCGTCAGCGAAGAACGCGGCACGGTCAGCATCGCCCACAGCGGACGCTTGATCCGACGCATAGACAACGACCATTTGCAAAGCGCGCTGATTACGCTGGTTGCACCCAACGGCTTGCAACGGCCTTCGTTGTTGCCGCATTGGCTGAGGCGAACCCCCGACCCCTAAAGGGGAG
>JAYTNY010000049.1:0-2659 GCA_043748055.1 Roseobacter sp. | reverse complement strand
CAGGCCTAATACGATTCCTAAGATCAAAAATATTCTTCGCATGTCTCTCTTTCTCCAATGAATTTTTTCGCTATGTATTGCTTTGGGTTAGTTCTGTGTTGTTGATGTGTTCACAGAGATTGCGTCGTACAGTTTTTGGCGTTCTGCCGCCAGCAATTCGCTGGCGGCACGCACGCCTTCAACATCATAATTTGCCAATGCAATGCTTAACTGTTGCATCGGCTGGGTCAGTGCCTCGCCCGCACCATACTTGGCGGCGATGGCTTGATACTCGGCCACACGCTCGGCGGCCTGCGCGGCCCGCGCCATACGCTCGGTCTGCGTATCGGCCAATGCCACAGAGGCCGTTTGCTCGCTGGAATACTCGGCCAACGTCCAGAACAGCTTTTGCTGCGCGGCCTTAAGCGCGGCTTCTTCTGCGGTGGGCTGCTGGGCTGCAACTGCATTCGCGCTGGGTCGCTTTGCGCTGGTCACCATTTGATTCGGTGCGCTGACGGTTGCGCGCTGCCGATTCATCAACACGAAATAGGGCGGCAACGCAACCAATGCTGCAGCGAACAGTAACCACGGGCCAGCCGCCGCCACCTTGTGGCCCTTCGCATCTTTCGGCCCACTCAGCTTCACAAACAAAGTGTTTGAAATATCACCAGACAAAATTGCCAGCAAACCGTTGAACGGCATCGCCAAACCGATCCAAATAGCTGCGATGTAATCTCCCAGCGCCATAGAGCGTTTGGTGAGAAAGACGTAGAACAGAATAATCAGGATGGCCCACAGCAACCCGAAGCCGATAAACACCAGCGGAATTTTGAGGACGACGGCGGTGATGATGGCGAAGATGATGCCGCCCAGCGTCAGCGGCAGTGGCAACTGAAACTGGCGAATATCGCTGGCACCGGCAGCCGCCAGAATCACGGCTTGTGCAACCAACATCACGCGTGCCAGCGTGGTTTGCACCAGCAGCAGGCTGAGCAGAACGCACACCGCCACCGCCACAGCCCCCAGGCTCACACCCACTTTGTGGCGCAAGGCCCAGTCCGAGTTCTCCATGCCAGCGGGCGGCTCCCAACCTTTGCCGTACCACGCGGCCAACCCCATGACAACTGCATAAGCCGCCAATGCCGCGAACAGGAGAATAACCCCTTCAATTAACACGATTACGATTGCCTCGATGAAAAAATAATCATTCTGCGCTAGGGTCGGCTAATTTGCGCCGTAGCGCGTGGGTTCAACTTGTATTGGCCTGCATTCACCCCGCGATTGGCCTGACGAACTACGACATACCACTCGGCCTTGGAGGGCGGCGTGGCGCTCCACATGTTGCGCGAGCGGACGATGTAATCCCACAACGCCTGCACATCCATTCGGCTGGTAGCCGAGACGTTGGTGATGTTGACAATCTTGTCGCCGGGCTTGACCAGGCGCATTTTCTTCAGAATCTTGGGGTTCACGGTGAAGATGAACTCACGGCCATCGCGCGAGACAACGGTGAACTTGGGTGTGGGTGTTGCCGTCGCATCCAGCACGCCAGCGTCGCCATCCACAGAAATAATTTCGGAGACAGCATCGGCAATAAGTTGCTCGGCAATCTGTTGCCAGCCCTGCTGCATTTGCAGGCGCACGGCCAGCTCGCGGGTGTGCTGGTCGCCCAGGGCCGCATCTTGCTTGGCAAGCGATGACTGATAGACGCGCTTGATGCCGCGCAGCGAGCCACCCAGCAACAGATAGCCCAGCAAAATGATGCCGCCAATAGCAGCCAGGCCGATATAAACCGGGCGCAGATCCACATCAATGTTGACGATGGGTTGCATGAAGTTATCGGGCAGTTTGACTTCAATACCTTGTAGGGGCGCAGCCGCCGGTGCAGCGGGGGCCTGAGCCGCAGAACCCAGAACAAGCGGCAGGTCTAGGCGGCCTGCGCTGAGCAATTGCTTGCGATAGTTATTGTCGGCGTCTTTGTAGCCATCAGGCGGGGTGAACTCGATCTGTGAGTTGGCTGGGATGATGACTTCGGTCTCGCCAGTATTGCTGGTTGCAAACACCTGGTCACCAACCGTAATGGCTACGCCAGGAATCCGTGCTTCATCGGGCAAGCAGATTTTGTCGCGGTTCACATCTACGCACGCAATGATTTTGACACGCAGCGAGCCAGAGGGGATGACATCCGCAGCGGTTGCCGGAGCTGCGGTGGGAACTACTTTGGGCTTGATGACCCGCTTGACCACGGGTTTAGCAGGCACAGCCGTTGGTTGTTCAGCTTGAGCGGTGGGGATGACAGGAGGTGGCTCACCTTGCGCTAGGCTGGACGCGAATGCGGTTTGCACGCTCCAGCCCAGACTCAAGGTTGTTGCAACAAAAAGTGTGCAGAAAAGTGTACGTAGAGTCAGTTGGGGGGTTCTCACTTTGGATGCCTCCTTAGCAGCGATGTTGTTGTTATCGTTGATGCGTGAATGAACTTTCATGTATATAAATTACTTCAATTTAGCCAATCGTAGCTAATAAGGCCTCGTTTCATTACAGAAAATGATGTTTAGCCATTAGTCTGACAGTAGCTACATCATTAGTCGCATCTACTTTCGATTTCTCACACAGGCTCCACTTAGAAGACAATAAAATTCCGGCAATGAAATAACAGCAGGTCGTTACAACACGTTACAAA
>JAYTNY010000048.1:0-1598 GCA_043748055.1 Roseobacter sp. | reverse complement strand
CACCGGGAACACAAAACCGGTGTAGCTTGGCTCGTCGTAAAACATTTCTTCAACGCTAATGGCGTCTCGATGCTCCGGCAGAATGAGTGCGCGCACCTGCGCAATAGCGCTTTCTTTGCTCTCGCCAAACGTTAGGCGGCGGTCAATGTAGATCACAGCCTCGTCCGGCACAGCGTTGATGCTGGGCGTCTTCACCTGCATATCGCTGAGCGTGATTTTGCCGTGCCCCAAAAATGGATGATCGCCAAGCTGTGGCTCCATGTCTCGCAAGCCCGCCATCAGCGGCAACAACTTGTAAACCGCGTTGTCGCCCAAGTGGTTGCTGGCGGCGTGCGCGCTGCGGCCCTTCGCTGTCACTTTCATCTCCACGCGGCCCTTGTGCCCGCGATACACCTGCATCTTCGTCGGCTCGCCGATGACGACGAAATCCGGTTTGATGCGCGGATCTACTTCGACAAACGTGTTGGGCGCGATGCCGTCGCACCACTCCTCCATGTTGCCAAAGTAGTAGGCCGTCGAGCCTTCTAGCAAACCCAGGTCTCGCGCAATCGCTAAGCCATAGATCATGCCGGGGGTGCTGTTCTTTTCATCGCATGCACCCCGCGCATACAGCAGGCCGTTTTCTACTTTGCCCACAAACGGGTCCCAGCCCCAGGCGCTGGGGTCGCCAATGCCCACGGTGTCTATGTGCGAGTCGAACACGATTGTGCGCGGCCCAGCGCCGATGCGACCCAATGTGTTGCCCATGGTGTCAAAACGCACTTCATCAAACCCCAACATGCGCATCTCGCGCTGAATGCGCTCGCCCACTGGCCCAATCTGCGAATCCATACTGGGGATGGCGCAGATCTCGCGCATAAACCGCACGATATTGTCGCGTTGTGCAGCCACGCGCTTCTCAATTTCTTCGGTCATAGCGATTCGTACAGCTTCAGCGTGCGCTCGGCGATGGCCGACCAGCTAAAGTGATCTTCCACACGCTTGCGCCCGTTGCGGCCAAACTTTTCGCGCAGTGCCGAATCCAGCGCAACCGTGTTGATGGCCGCAGCCAACTCGCGCGAAAACTTGTCGGCATCCACCGGGTCAAACGTCCCCGGCTTCAGCGCCAAATCCACCAGCAAGCCGGTTTCGTTGGGCACCACCACTTCTGGAATGCCCCCGATAGCCGAGGCCACCACAGCGGTCTCGCAAGCCATCGCCTCCAGGTTAATAATGCCAAACGGCTCGTAGACCGACGGGCAGCAAAACACAGCAGCCTGCGAATAAAACTTGATGACATCCTCACGCGGCAGCATCTCTTGAATCCAAATCACGCCAGCGCGGTTCTGACTGACCTCGGCCACGCGCTGGCTCATCTCCTCACCAATCTCTTTGGTGTCGGGCGCACCCGCGCACAACACAATTTGCAAGGATGGGTCTATATGCGGAATGGCGTTGACCAGATGAATGATGCCTTTTTGGCGAGTGATGCGCCCGACGAACAACACGAATGGGCGATTGGGGTCTACGCCGCGTTTCACCAACGCCTCGGTGGCCGTGTTCTTGCGGTATTGCTGCAAATCAATGCCGTTGTGGATCACCGGCACTTTGGCCGGATC
>JAYTNY010000047.1:0-2902 GCA_043748055.1 Roseobacter sp. | reverse complement strand
AGGCGAAAGCGTTGGTGAATGTTGGGGGCGACGATCTCGGTCTCGCCTGAGCGTGCTTCAGCTCTGGCATACGCCCGCACTTGCGGCAATGGCAGGGCGATGGCTGGGCGGCCATACACCACGGCGTGTTCGCCCACCAAGATTATTTTGGCGCAGGCGCTACGTTCGGTTACAAGGGCCATGGTAGGCATAGACCCTAAGGCTCTTAAAGAGCCTTAGGGTCTCCTGTTCGTCTCGCCACAATCTGCCAATACCGCGCCAGAAAATTATGCGGATAGCGATCGGTCATGGCATATTCCAGCTTCTCTAACTTGGCCCAATTCTCTGGCTGCACACGTCGTTCGTTATCGCCCCAATACTGCAAGATATTGTGGATGCCGTAGTATTTCTCAAAGCTCAAGCCTGCCTGTGGCAACATCGTTTTAATCTCATCCCCTGAATACTCGGTCACTGTGTTGCCAAAAATTTGTGTCGTAAAGGTGTGGTCATCTATGCGGCGATAGGCTTCATCCAAATCATCTCGAAAGATGGCTGAATGCAGCACGCCGCAGTAATGATTGGTGCTGATGAGGCTAAGCAAGCCGCCGGACTTAAGGAGAGTTGCCAGCGTGCGCAACAAGGCTGGCACATCGGCCACGTATTGCAGCACGTTATGGCACAAAACCATATCAAAGCTATTGGGCGCAAACAACTGAGCCACATCCATCACATCAGCCTGTTGTGCCGAGGCGCGCGTTTCAATCTTTTGTGCATTAGCATCCCGCCGCGCCACATCCACCATCGCCGCCGAGTAATCTACTAAATCAACGGTGTGCCCCTCGTGCGCAAACGGAAACGACTCGGTGCCGATGCCACCCCCCGCATCCAAAATGCGCAGCGGGGTGTTCGGCGGCAAATGCTTGTTGAGGTTGAACCGAGCCATCTCGCGCTTCAACCGCATCCACGGCATTGCCATCTCGGCGGTCCATTTCGCAGCGGCGTTATCAAAGTAACTGGCGGGTGAGGGGGTTGCCATATCGAAATGTTAATGCTTATCACGTAATGCGTCTTGCGTTTCGCGTTGGGCAACAATTTACCCAACGCAAGACGGAAGACGCATTACTTTTTAGTCACCGCATCCAGCACTTGCAGCGTCAGCAAAATCCGCGTGTCGCTGCCCTCAGCACTCATGTGAAAATTCTCGTTGCCCTCATCACGCATGCCGAACTTAGGCAGGACGCGTGTGGCAGCATAAAAGTCCATCACCGGCACGCCATACTCGCTGCCCAGTTTGCGGATGATGGCGTTGATGGCGCCCGCCGGTGCCCCACCCTGCTGCAACTCCAGGTCGTCGGCTTTGGTCACCAGCACGGGCAACACGCTTTGTTTGATGAGGTACTCGAGGATGTCTCGGTAATTCTTCTCAAAATCTTTCCAGGTGAACTGGTCGCCCGTGCCGAGGGCCACGAACGCAATGCTGGCCTGGCTGCGCCGCAACTCGCAGGGCAACACGCCCTCGCCAGCTTGGCAAAAGTTGGGGTTGGCCCACACGGGGTCGAACATGCTGGTGCTGTTAAAGCCACGAAAGGCGGCCTGGCTATTGCGAGCGAACGACCCAGAGAATCGCTCCGCTGCTGGCATCAGTGCGAGATATTTGCTCACATCAAACAAGCCCATCGCCACACGGCCTTGATAGGCTTCGGGCACGCTGTTGCAATCGCCGACGACAGTAAAGATATTGGGGTTCTTGTTGGGGGCTTTGGCTTGGTAAAGCTTTTTGGCTTTGGGGGTGAGGGGGGTGATGAACTTGGCGAGGCTGACCTCACCCCCAGCCCCTCTCCTTGCAGGGGAGGGGGGCTGGCTCTCGACGAGGATTGTGTTCAGGTCACTGTTGGTGTTGCCGTATTGGGTTAACAGCCAACCCTGGGCTTTCGGCGTTTCAAGTTTGACCCAAGCATTGTTGGCGGTGCGGGCCAGGATTGGGTAAGCCTCGGTGTTGAACACAGGTGCGCCGACTGGCGCAGACAACATGGGCTGCGCCCGCAGAAACCCGCCGCCGATGTTCGGCGTAAACATTGGCCCGTTTGCCGCAGTTGCGGGGTTGCCCAACGCAAGCGCCATCAGCCAATAACAAATAACCAATAACCCAGTTAACCCCGTTTTGAGCTTGAGCATTTCTCCTCCAAACCTACTTCCCCATAATCGCCGCCAGCGTTTGCAGCGTGGTTAGCATGCGCCTGTCCATGCCCGCATAGCTGAGGTGAAAATCTTTGTCACCCTCGTCCAGCAAACCAGCGTTGGGCAGTTCACGTGTAGCCGCGTAAAAATCCAGCAGCGGCACTTGGTATTCGGCGGCCAGCTTTCTGATGATCGTGTTGATCGTGCCGGTCGGCGCGCCGCTGGCGGTTTCGATGTCATCGGCTTTGGTGACCAGCACTGGCAGCACGCCTTTGGCCAACGCATGTTCAATCATGGGGCGGTAGTTCTTCTCGAAGTCTTTCCATGAGTACTGCTCTTGCGTGCCCAGCGCAATAAAGGCAATGCTGGCTCGGCTGATCCACAACTCACAGGCCAACGGGCCGTTGCCGGTTTTGGCGTCGCATAGCGCGCCATCGGCCCAGGCTGGGTCCATCATCATGCCCGCGCCCAGGCCGCCGTTGGCAGCCAGGCTGATGCGCGAGAACGATTTATTGAACTGTTGCACCGTGCGTTGCAAGCCACCTAGCGCGGCAACGTTGTATTGGCCCACGGCAATGCGCTGCAAATAAATGGGCGGCAACGAGTTGCAATCGCCGATGACAGTGAACATGCCGGGGTCTTTGCCCGCGTTTACAGCGCGTTGGTAGATGGCGCGCTGGGCGGGCGTGATCTGCGGAATCCACTTGGGGAACGCACCCAGCTTTGCGGCGGATGGGGCTGGCAC
>JAYTNY010000046.1:0-13605 GCA_043748055.1 Roseobacter sp. | reverse complement strand
TGCTGCAACGCGCCAAAGAGCGTTACAACCTGCCCGACAAATTCATCCTGGCCGTCGGCACCATCGAGCCACGCAAAAATCTCATCACGCTATTCGAGGCCTTCAAATCCCTAATCGCCAATAGCCAATGGCCCGATCTCTCCGTCATCGTCGTCGGCAAGCAAGGCTGGCTGTTCGAGGAGACCTTTCGCGCTGTGCATGAACGTGGCCTAACCGGACGCGTGAAGTTCCCTGGCTTTGTGGCCGATGAGGATTTGCCCGCCGTGTATTCTCTGGCGAAGGCCTTTGCTTTCCCCAGCGTGTACGAGGGCTTTGGATTCCCGCCGTTGGAGGCGATGGCCTGCGGCACGCCGGTGGTTTGCTCCAACGCGTCGTCGTTGCCAGAGTTGGTGGGCCAGGCCGCGCTGCTGTTGCCCCCCACCGACGCAGGCGAATGGGCGACGGCGCTCAACCGCGTCTTAACCGATCGCGGCCTCGCACAAGATTTGCGTGGGCGCGGGCCTCATCAAGCTGCTCGGTATTCGTGGGATAAAGCGGCAATGGAGACGCGGCACGTGTACGATTCTGTTTTGCGCTAGGGACGACATCCCTACAAGGGATGTCGTCCCTAGCAAACTACTTGGTTTGCCCCAAAATGGCGCGCACTTCGGCATTCTGAGGTTGATCGATAAACGCCTCGAACTCCAGCGTATAGCCTTCGGGGTCAAGCGCCATAAACCCATGCACGCCGATCTTCTGGCTGGTGCCCAGTGGCCTAAAAATGGTTGCGCCTTGCGAGACCAGATGTGCATGCCACGCATCCACCGTCGCCACATCCGGCGCGACGAAAGACAAAATGACCGGCTTGATCTCGTTGGGTTTGTGCGTGCCGCTCACCCCATCAACAAGGCCTACAAACGAATGTGGGGTGATCTGGTAAATCTTGCAGAAGCCTTGATCGGCGGCGAGTTTGAGACCCAGCACACGCTCGTAAAAGGCCATGGCGGCGGGCAGATCGCGGTAGTAAAAGAAAACGAGGTTGGCGGAGACGGGTAGGGTTGGCATGATTTAGTAGCGGCTCTTCGAACTCGACCCGCCCCCAAATATCCCGCCCAAAATGCCGCGCACAATTTGCCGCCCCACGCTGCTGCCCACCGAGCGAATCACGCTTTTGCCCACGCCTTCCACAATGTCATCCACGCCAAACTTGGCCTTCTCTTCGCGGGCTTTGCGGGCGGCTTCTTTTGCTTCGGCAATGCGCGTCTTCTCGGCTTCCCTCTCCGCCACAATGCGCTCGCGCTCGCGTTGCTTAGCCTCAAACGTCGCTTGCTTTTCGGCCTGGCGCGCTTCAATCTCGGCTTGCTTTTGCTCGGCGCTCTTGGCCTCGGCTTCATCTTGTGCCTGCGCTGCGGCCACCGCTTTGCCTTTCAAAATCTCGTAGGCGCTCTCGCGGTCTTCCAGTTTTTCATACACACCTGCCACCAACGAGGACGCAATCAGCCCAGCGCGTTGTTGCGGGGTGATGGGGCCAATTTGCCCATGCGGCGGCAACACAAACGCCCGCTCCACAATGCCAGGGATGCCTTTCTCATCCAAGAACGACACCAGCGCCTCGCCCACGCCGAGTTGCGTAATCGCTTCCTCGGTGTCGAACTTTGGGTTTTGCCGAAAGGTCTCGGCAGCCGTCTTTACTGCTTTCTGATCCAGCGGCGTGAACGCGCGCAAGGCATGTTGCACGCGGTTGCCCAATTGGCCCAGCACTTTTAGCGGCACATCTAGTGGGTTTTGGGTGATGAAGTACACGCCCACGCCCTTCGAGCGAATGAGCCGCACGACCTGCTCAATCTTCTCAAGCAAGGCATCCGGCGCGTCGTTAAACAGCAAGTGCGCTTCGTCAAAAAAGAAGACGAGTTTGGGCTTGTCTAAGTCGCCCACTTCGGGCAGGCGTTCAAACAACTCGCTCAACATCCACAACAAAAAGGTGGCATACAGCTTGGGCGAGGTCATCAACCGGTCGGCGGCCAAAATGTTAATCACGCCCTTGCCGCTGCTATCGGTCTGAATCAGGTCTTCCAGGTTCAGCGCCGGTTCGCCAAAAAACTTGTCGCCGCCTTGCTGTTCCAGGCTCAACAGGCCACGCTGAATAGCGCCCACGCTGGCCGGGCTGACGTTGCCATACTCGGCGGTGAGTTGCTTGGCGTTCTCGCTCACATATTGCAGCATGGCGCGCAAATCTTTTAGATCAAGCAACAGCAAGCCGTTGTCGTCGGCCACCTTAAACGCAATGGTCAGCACACCGCTTTGCGTATCGTTCAAATTGAGCAGGCGCGCAATCAGCAACGGCCCCATCTCCGAAATGGTGGCGCGTAGCGGATGGCCTTGCTCGCCAAACACATCCCAAAACGTCACAGGGTGGCTCTCGAAAGCAAACTCGCTAATGCCCAGTAACTTCAGGCGATCTGCCACGCGCGTGTTGCCACCGCCGGGTTGGCTCACCCCCGAAAGATCGCCCTTAATATCGCCCATAAACACCGGCACGCCGCTGTTGCTGAAGTTCTCGGCGATGGTTTGCAAGCTCACGGTCTTGCCTGTGCCGGTTGCGCCCGTAATCAGCCCGTGCCGGTTCGCCATGCGCGGCAGCATAAAAATTTCTGTGCCGCCTTGTGCCGGGTCGGTCTTTGCGATGAGAAGTGGATTTGCCATGATCGTTAATTATTTTGGACAGGATGACAAGATTTCACAGGATTAAATCCTGTTGAATTCTGTCATCCTGTCTATTTCGAGTTGCATTTACTGAGCATCTATCAAGTAAGCCTTCGCCCACCAATATGGATAAATTAATTTCGTCTCTACCTTCGTAAAGCCTGCGTCCTTCAGAAGCTCTACCCAATTATCAATGGGCATCTCCCAATTCGTGCGCGCTGCCGATAAATCGAAGCCACCGAAGAACACCGGCATGAGGAAGCCTTGCTTCACTACCCCGCCACTACTTGCAACATTGGCCTCGTCGTACTCGGCCAAACCTTTCTTGTAGCGCTCAATGAAGTAACGCACGCGCTCGTTGCCAAACAAATCACCAGCGAAGTCGGGCGCGTCGAACTCGGCAATCAATAATCGCTGGGTGTGTTGGCCCAGCCATTGCAGCATGGCAGGTCGCTCCGGTAGTGGCACCGATTGCAGGCTGTAAGTCGCTTGCGCCACATCCCAGCGCATTTCGCCAAAGGGGGCTTGTTTGATGTGGTCTTGCAGCGTGCCATTGAACGTGCGGTGCCTGATGTTGCGCGCCTGCAACTCGTCGTGCGTGTTTGCCAGCATCGCCGCCGATGGCTCAATCACGTCCAACTGATGCACGTTCTCGATCAACGCAGGCAGCAGCGCCAAGCCATCGCCCACGCCTACATCTAACAGGCTAAACGAGGCATATTCTTCATACACATCCCGCAGCAGATCGCTGGTGTTGCTATACAACCCAATGTTGCCGCCGCCGCGAATAAACGCGCCAAAGCCCTCCGGCGAGATATACACGTTTTGCTTGCCCTCGCGCTGCACCCGTTCCAGGTACACGGCAGCCTCGCGGTAGACGATGTGGTCTGGCTCGGTGGCCGCCACATCTTTGGCCAGCAGCAACGCCGTGGCAAGGTCGCCCTCGCCCCAGGCCCTTAACACGCGCAAAAACAAACTGTGCGCAAAACTAGACATGGGCGCAATTAAACACGAAGAAGCGAAGAACCGAAGAAGACAAATCTTTGGTTCTTCGCTTCTTCGTGTTCAAAAAATACGTTTGCCCAACGCGCTGCAAGCTAACTCCACCGCCAGCGCCGCCGTCTTGTTGTGCAAATCCAGAATCGGGTTCACCTCCACCAAGTCCATGCTAATCAACTTGCCGCTCTCGGCAATCATCTCCATCGCCAAGTGCGCCTCGCGGTAGGTGAGGCCACCCGGCACGGGTGTGCCTACGCCGGGCGCGTCGTTGGGGTCCAGCGAATCCATATCAAAGCTGAGGTGGATGCCATTGGTGCCGGTGCCTGCCAAGCGAATGGCGTCTTCCATCACCTCGGCCATGCCCTGCTTGTCCACATCGTGCATAGTGAAGACATGCACACCGGCCTCGCGCATCGCCACTTTTTCCAACGGATCGAGATCGCGCACGCCGACGTAGACCACGTTCGCCTCGCGCACGGCGGGCACGGTTGCCAAAATCGTCGTCAGTGTTTCGTGCCCACGCCCGGTGAGCGCAGCCGCGCTCATGCCGTGAATATTGCCGCTGGGCGTGGTGGCTGCCGTGTTGAAATCGCCATGCGCATCAATCCACAACAGGCCGATACGTTTGGCGTGGTGCGCCACGCCGTTCACGCTGCCCATGCTCAGGCTGTGGTCGCCGCCGATGATGAGTGGGAAGCAGCCCTCGCGCATGGCCTCGCTCACAGTTTGGGCCAACTGCTGGCACATGGCGGCCAACGGCTGCAAGTAGCGCAGCTTCTCGTCGGCGGCGGGTGGGTCGAGTTGGTCTAGGTGCGGCACCGGCAGCGTGCCCATGTCTTTGGCGTGGTAGCCCAGGTCTTGCAGCCGCGCACGCAGGCCTGCGTAGCGAATGGCGCTCGGCCCCATATCCACGCCTCGGCGGCCCGCACCCAGGTCTACGGGTACGTCAATGATGGCGATGTCTTTCATCGAGATGTCTTGATTCATGGCTTCCTCTCAACTATTTTCAATTCTGGGCACAGTATAAGTTTTGTGGCGTTGTCGTAGGGGCGTAGCATTCGGCGAGCGCAAACCAACAAACCCAACTGGGTTCTCGAATGCTTCGCCCTGGCTGAAAGCCAAGATTTCGGCATAGAAACGCGCAAGCGGGCGAAGCATTCGGGTGTTCGACGGAGTTTGGTACGCGGCATTCGCCGAATGCTTCGCCCCTACTCCCAGGGTCTATATTTATCAGAGGTTCAGAGTTCAAAGATACAGAGATCAAAGGTTGGAAAGATGGGAGGCACTAACCCGAAAACCGAGGTAGTAGTCGCGGCTTGCCGGAACGAAGTTGTAGCGGTAGGCGCAGCGCAAGCTGCGGCCGTTGTAGTAGAACGCGCCACCGCGAACCACCCGCGCCTTGTTGCTGCTGTCATACCAATCGGCACACCATTCCCACACGTTGCCCGCCATGTCTTGCAGTTTGTAGGGGCTGTCTCCTTTCGGGCTAAAGCTGCCTACAGCCGTAGTGAATTTGTAGTTGTCTTCATCACTTGCCTTCTGCCAATCATCGTATTTGCCAAAATTGCAACGCGTATTGTCCGGCGCTTCCGGCCCCCACGGGTATTCGCGCCCGTCCGTGCCACGTGCGGCTTTCTCCCATTCGTGTTCGCTGGGCAAGCTCAGTGGGCAGCTTGTCACCTGGCTGGCCCAGGTGCAAAAGGCGTTGGCGTCCTCCCAATTCACATCCACTGCCGGGTGGTTTAGTAAAGCTCTGCGTTTGGCTTCATCCCAATGCCAATAGCCACTGCGCGGGTGTTTTGTAGCCTGCAAAAACGCCCAATACTGCGCCACTGTCACGGGGGTCTTGCCCATCCAAAATTCGGCCTGCGCCATTTTTTGTTTGTTCTCGCCATACAAAAAGTCGCCTGCGGGAATACGCACCATCTCCAACGTCACGCCCGCTGCCAACGTCAGCAGCCCCGGGGGGTTCTGGGAGCGCAGCGCCGCCAGCTTGGTTTGGGACAATTTCAGTACTCGCTCGGCGCGGGTATTGTCTGGCATCAGTTGCAGCACGATTGCGGCGTGGCGAGCAGCTTCTGCCCAGTTTTCATCAGCCCACGCTTCCTCCATCAGGTGTTGGCTCTCGCGCAGTTGGGCGGCGCGGGCAGCAGTTTGCGCGGCGCGTTGCAATTCGCGCAGGCGGGTTTGGGCGGCCAGCGCGGCGGGGTCGTCGGGGTCTAGCTCCAGTTGATTGTTAATCAGCCGCGCCGCTTCGGGCCAGTCCTGGCGAGTCAGGGCGGCCTCGACGCGCTGTTGCCACTTGCTTACTACCGCAGCGGCAGGCGGTGGGGGCTGCTGTAGTGAGGGCGTTAACGGCTCAAAGCGCTCGGAGCGCTTTGAGCCGAGCTGAGTTACACCCATCGCTCGGCTCAACGATGCAAACCCTTCGTCGTAATCGCGCTCAAAGTTCACATATTCAAGCGTCGTCAGCAAACTTGATAGTTGCTCGACCTCGCAGGCCTGCACCAGCAGCGGGAACAATTGCATCTGCCCGCGTTGGCGCGTCTGCAAGGCATAGGCCGTCTCCTGCCTCACCCAATCCGATTGCACCGCGTTGGGTGTGAGCGCCACCACAAACACGCCGCACTCGCTCAAGCCGCGATCAATCGCCGCAGCCCACAGTTCGCCTTTGGCAATGCTATCGTCGGAAATCCAAACGCTCAGCCCCGCCGCGCGCATATCTCGCGCCAAACGCACGGCAAACTTGGTATCTTTGGTGGAATAGCTGATGAAGACCTGGCGCGGGTCGCGCGGCTGGCGTGGCACTGCCGCCAACTGGAAGCGGCCAAACGCTTCTTCATAAAGCTCAGGCCGTTGGGCGTGCAAACTGGCCTGCAACCGTAGCAACGCATCACGCCGCTCGCAATGCGCCACCAGCTTGTCGGCCAAACTTACATTGTCGGTGGGGCTGCCTTCGTACTTCTCGTAGAAATCGGGGAATTCATCCGCCGCGAAAATAAAAAACTCATCGCGGCTGAACCGCTTCAAGATGAAGTCTCGCAGCGCAGTGCGGGTGGGTTCGGTGGGCGGCGTTGGCATGAGTTCGGCATTTTAATGGCGAACAGGTTGTAATGGTTTGGTCAACCCGCATAGCGGGTTTCGTAATGTGTAGGCGTCATCGCCTCGGCGTCGGTTTCCAACCGATGCCGTGTCCGGCACAAGCCATGGGGGTTGCAAGGGCGTTGGCTTCCAGCCGTTGCTGGGGTGCGCATAAACCACCGCCATCGGTTGGAAACCGACGGCTAGTAAAGGCAAACCCGCTGCGCGGGTTAATGTCGAGGCGCTCAATACCTTGACGCAAAACAATTTTAGAAATACGATCTTGTATACAAACTTGTATTCTCGATTATGTCTGGAGGCCCGCCATGCAACTTGCCCAACCCAACCCCCAAATTGTTCTGCCGCCCCGCGAGGAGGCGCAACTAAAACCAACTCAAGATAGTCAGGATATAGAAATGCTGACCCAGGAATTGGGCAAGGCGCTGCTAACAGCGTTGCGCAAGTATGGGCGTGGGGGCTTGCAGGAGAAGCTCTACGAGCAACTCCTCAAACTAAGCACCAGCGATGAGAAGCTGAAGGTTGAGCTATTTCGGTTTGTAGATGTGCTACCCGCGCTCAAAAGTTCCCCAGCGGTGGCGAAGCATCTGGATGAGTATTTGAACCAACCCGGCGTCAAGCTGCCCGTTGGCGCAGGCACGTTGATGCGCCTGGCCCAAAAGTTACCCGGCGGCGAAAAGCTGGTGGCCAACGCCAGCCAACTCGGCGCAAAGATGATGAGCCAGCGCTTCATCGCAGGCAGCAATTTGCAAGAGACGACGCGCACGGTGGAACGCCTGCGCAAGCAGAACATGGCCTACACGCTGGACTTGTTGGGCGAGGCCGTGATTAGCGAAGGTGAGGCCGAGGCATACCAGAAGAAATACTTGGACATGATTGCGGGGATGAGCCTAACTCCCTCTCCCGTTCCGACGGAGGAGGGCGCGCCGTCTGCGGCGAGGGGTGAGGGGCCCCGCGTCAACGTCTCGGTCAAGCTCTCATCGCTGTACGCGCGGTTCGACCCGATGGCGGCAGATGCAACCGCCGAAGCCGTAAAAGCACGGCTGCGGCCCATTTTGTCGTTGGCCAAGCAGCACGGTGCGCAGGTTCACATTGACATGGAGCAGTATGACTACCGCGATATGTCGGTGCGCATTTTCAAAGAGATAGTGCTGGAGCCGGAGTTTGTGAACTGGCCGCACATTGGCATTGTGGTGCAGGCGTATTTGCGCGATAGCGAGCGCGACCTGCGCGGCCTGTTGGATTTTGCCAAGCAGCGCGGCACGCCGATAACGATTCGTTTGGTAAAGGGTGCGTATTGGGATTACGAGACGATGATGGCCGCCCAACGCGGCTACCCCTCGCCCGTCTTCGCCCAAAAACACGAGACGGATTCGAATTACGAGCGATTGACTGAATTCCTAATCACCAATCACCAATCACTCCGCCCCGCCATCGCCTCGCACAACGTGCGCTCGGTAGCGCATGCGCAGGCCATCAGCAAGAAATTAAATTTGCCGCCGCGCACGGTGGAATACCAGGTGTTGTTTGGCATGGGCGAGCCAATGGGCCGCGCGTTGGTCAGCCAGGGCGAGCGGGTGCGGGTGTATGTGCCGTTTGGCCAGCTGCTGCCCGGCATGGCGTATCTGGTGCGCCGTTTGCTGGAGAACACCAGCAACGATTCGTTCATCAAGCAGGTGGCTTTGGATGGGGTGGCGGCGGAGGCGTTGTTGAGCAAGCCGGGAGCGCAAGTTGGAAAGTTGGAAGGTTTGAAGGTTGGTAAAGACAACAAGCATTCCAACCTTCCAACTCAAACTCAAACTCAAACTCAAACTCAAACTTTCTCCAACGAACCCTGCGTGGACTTTGCCTTGCAGCACAGCCAGACTGGAATGAGGGCGGCGTTGAAGCGCGTGAAAGGCCAATTGGGTTTTACGGTGCCGATTGTGATTGGCGGCACACCCGAACAAAGCGCGAACGTGGTTGTGCGCGAGAACCCATCGGACAAAAGCGAGGTAGCCAGCCGCGCGCATTTTGCGACGGTGGAGCAGGCGAACGAGGCAATGGACATTGCCGAGAAGACCTTTGCGATTTGGCGGGATGTGCCTGCCCGCGAACGGGCCGATGTGCTGCGGCGCACCGCCAATTATTTTCGAGAGCGGCGCTACGAGATTTGCGCGTGGATGGTGTACGAGGTAGGCAAGCCCTGGCGCGATGCGGATGGTGATGTGGCCGAGGCGATTGATTTCTGCAATTTTTACGCGGACGAGATGGAGCGGCTGAGCGCACCGCGCAAGCGCAACGTGCCAGGCGAGTGGAACGAGTACATGTATGACGCGCGCGGGCCAGCCGTCATCATTGCGCCGTGGAATTTCCCGCTGGCGATTCTGACCGGCATGGCGGTGGCGGCGCTGGTGGCGGGCAACACGGTGGTGATTAAGCCGAGCGAGCAAAGCAACCGCGTAGGCTATTTCTTGATGGAAGCCTTAGAAGCGGCGGGCTTGCCCAAAGGTGTGGCGAACTTTTTGCCGGGCGAAGGCGAGAGTGTGGGCGCAGCGTTGGTCAGCGATCCGCGCACGGCCATCATCGCGTTTACGGGCAGCAGGGCCGTCGGTTTGCACATCATGCAAGAAGCGGCGCAGGTAAAACCCGGCCAGCGCGAGATTAAGCATGTGGTGGCGGAGTTGGGCGGCAAGAACGCCATCATTGTGGATGAAGATGCTGACTTGGACGAGGCCGTGCTGGGCACAATGCACAGCATGATTGGCTTTAGCGGGCAGAAATGCAGCGCGGCTTCGCGGGTCATTGTGGTGGGCAGTGCCTACGAGACCTTTTGCAAACGGCTGAAAGACGCGATTGAGAGTGTTCACATGGGCGATGCCGCCGACCCGGCGACACAGTTGGGGCCGGTGGTGGATGCGGACTCGCAGGCGCGGGTGCTGCGCTATGTTGGGATTGGGCACGCCGAGGGCAAGCTGTTGGCGCAGGCTGCGCCCACGAATGAGCAAATGGCACGCGGGTATTTTGTGCCAGCGGCGGTGTTTGTGGATGTGCCTGCGGATGGGCGCTTGTGCCAAGAGGAAATTTTTGGGCCGGTGCTGGGTGTGGTTCACGCCGCAACTTTGGACAAGGCATTGGCGATTGCCGATGGCACACCCTACGCGCTGACAGGCGGGTTCTACTCGCGTTCGCCTGCCAACATCGCGCGCATTCGCCGAGAGTTTCGGGTGGGCAACTTGTATATCAACCGCAAAATTACCGGCGCGCTGGTGGACCGCCAGCCGTTTGGCGGCGGGCGCATGAGCGGCGTGGGCAGCAAGGCGGGCGGGCCGGATTACCTGCTGCACTTTTTGCTGGCGCGCACAGTGACGGAGCAAGTGATGCGAAGAGGGTTTGCGCCGGTATCGTGACCGCGATCAGTGTTCGCATGATCGAGTCAAAAAAAACAAGACACAATCAAAATTGGGTTGTGTCTTGTTCAGAAAGCAAATGACTGAGTGTTATTGCACTCAACAACTCAGCAGGTTCAATTTATTGTTTCAACTCTTGAAGTTGGTTTTCAAGAGTTTGGAGTTTGGTGGGTTTTGATTCGTTTACGTCATCACTAAAGTTCATCAGGTTCCCATCGGCCTGAACCACAAAACGCCCATTCGGATTAATGATCGTAAACATTGAGCGCCCTTTGGAATGTATAGGGTCTGTTGAAATGTCTTTGAGAAAGAGGATTTGATCCGATCCAACTTCAAATATTGGGTCTTCATCCATGACAAGATATTGCTCATTTGCATTGATCTTCGTCCCATTGGTGAAAGGCCCACCTGCTTGAAGAAGGGTCACTGTACCCGTCACATTTCCCTTAAATACTTCCAAAACCAGCGCGTCCGAATCGGCGAAAGGCATCACATCTTTTAGTTCTCCAATCACTGTTTTGCCATCTTCTGCAAAGGTTGGCAAAGTCTGTTCAAGCGTACGGTATTTTGTAGATACGATTTTGACCTTAGCGATGACATCGGCTTCTGCTGCCAATTCCTTTACAGTTCGCGCACTACTGATCCAACTCGCTTTCGAATGGATCGTATTAACTTGCTGAGTCTGTGCAGGCGACTCTGTCCTATTTAGTTGAGAACAGCTCGCTAAAAACGCAAACGTTGAAAGGAGTAAAACACTTAATCTGTTTTTCATTTCAATTCACCTCTGATGTCTTGAACAAGAGTATGAGATGTTCAAATGCGTTCATGCGCATCTAAACACATTCATATTCGTGCCATAGCCGTAGTCTGCGCCTGCAAAGTGTTGGGCAAGCTGGCAGTGCTGGGCAATGTAGGTTTGCTCTAAGTTGGGGGCAAAGCCTTCGTGTAGCACAATATAGTTGGGCCGGTAATGCTCGGTGGCCCACTGCGCCATTTGCTCGTAGTGGGTCTCGTGCGTTATCTGGCGGGTTACTTCGGGTTGGATGAGGCCTGCGAAATCGATGATGCGGCGCTGGGCGTAGTAGCCCATGATGCCAACTTCCAACATACCCACGCTGGCATCTAGGGGCGTATTGGTGCGCAGCCAGGTGCCCATAGCTTGGTAGAGCGGCGCACGCGCATCCAGCTTTTTGGCGGCGGCAGGCATGTTGGCCCACGGCACGGCAATCAGCGCCACAACGCCCGCAAGTGTGGCTGCGCGACCGAATGGGTGAGGCACGGATGGAAATAAGCGGCGTAATCCATCCACCACCGTCTGCGCACCCAGCCCCACCAACACCACAAAACCCGGCACCAACGGCGCGTAGTACCAAAAATACCCGCTCACACCCAATGCCGAATAGCTGATGAAATACAACGCCGTCCATCCCAACAACAGCCCCAGCGCAGCCCGTGAGGGTTTAGTACGGCTAACTAAGCCATAAACCAAACCGATGCATGCCAGCCCCACCGCGATGCGATACCAGGTGTATTGCCCATAGCTCTCGGCCACCGAGAGAAAGCGGATGGCAAAGGATGAACTAATGGCCATGCCGCCTTGCGCACGCTTGGCTGCCAGCGTAACCGGCAGCGGCCAGCCAAAGTACACCCACGCAAACGCAATCCATGCACCGACAATGCCTGCATAAACCGGCATAAAGCTGCGCCAAAAGCGCAAAATATTTAGCCTGCTCCTGCCTTTCCAAAGGCTAAACAGCAGGTGCACGCCGATGACGACGACGACCAGCACGCCATCGTTGCGGGCCAGCGTAGCCAGCGCTGCGCACAGCCCACACAGCGTGTAGCGGTTTTTTGCGTAGCACAGCAGCGTGGCCAGGCACAGCGTTACGTAGGTCGCCACCTCGGAGCCAAACGTGTTGAGCAACAGCGGCAAGGTGGGATACAGCAGCAGCGCGACCCAACTCATCACGTTGCCCGCCTCTGACCTACGCCAACAGCAAGCCAGCTCAAACAAACACAACCCACCCAACGCGGTGCTAAGCGCGCTGATGAAATTGGCCGCGCGTTGCAAATCTGAGGTGACGAAGCGCGCCGCCGCGAGGACGAGCGTGAAGAGCGGTGTGGTGGTGCTTAATACGCGCTCGCCGAGATTGAAAACGAAGCCGTTACCCAGCGCCAGGTTCTCGGCGTAGCGAAAGGTAATGAACGGATCGTCGTAGGCCCAGTTGGCAAACAGGCCAAAGAGCAGGGCCGTGACGATGATGGCGTAAAGCGCGTACGCAGCCCACCGGAAATAAGCGGCCTTCAAAAGCTACTTCCCGAACAGTTGGTTCGCCAGGGCATCGCCTTGTTGCGGCACATAAATAGGGCCGAACTGCGCCTCGTATTTGGCGATGTTTTCTTCCAGCGCGCGCAGCAGCAGGCGGGCGTGCATGGGCGTTGTCACCACGCGTGCGCCCACTTTGGCAGTGGGCACACCCGGCAATAGCCGCGCAAAATCCACAATGAACTCCGAAGGCGAGTGCTGAATAAAAGCGATGTTGGAATAGATGGGTTCGAGCTGCGGCGGGAGTTCGACTTGCAACTGCATGGGTTGTTGTTGGGGGTGTTGTGGCTGTTGGGGAGGTTGAGGCTGGCTCATAGTGCGGGCATTCTACAGGCCTCAGCTAGAATTCCGCCCCGCATGAATTTCGTCGCAACTGTTTTGCCGCGCCTCGCCCTTGGCCTTCTCATCAGCAGCCTGATTGGGCTTGTGGCGTACCGGCGTGGCTCGCTTTCGCGCAGCGGGGTGCTGGGTGCGGTGATGACAGGCACGACCATCTTTGGCTTTGGTGGCTTCACAGCAGGCGTGTTGTTGGTGGCGTTCTTTGTGTCGTCATCGCTGCTATCTCACTTTAAGCAGAACAACCAACAAAAGCAGCGTGCCGCCGAGATGTTTGACAAAGGCGGCCAACGCGATCTGGGTCAGGCATTGGCGAACGGGGGGGCGGCGGCGGTGTTTGCGGTTATTGGCTCGGTTGGGGTGATGTGGTTATTTGAAAATCGAAAAGCAAGCGCAGAATCAACGATGCTCATAAGCAATGTATGGAGCGGCAGTATGGCAGCAGTAGTAGGCGCATTAGCAACAGTGAATGCCGATACATGGGCAACTGAACTGGGCGTACTAAGTAAAACCAAACCGCGTCTTATTACAAACCCATTTCGCGCAGTTGAACCCGGCACGTCGGGTGGCGTTTCATTCATCGGCTTGTTGGCCGCGTTAGCAGGTGCAGTATTCATCAGTATGGTCTTTGTGATTGGGCGATGGGGCATGTCCGCACTTTCACCTTTATCTTTTTCGCAAAGCATTTTCGTGGCATGCACACTCGGCGGCTTCCTCGGCTCCCTCTTCGATAGCTTCCTCGGCGCAACCGCCCAAGCCATCTACTACAGCAAC
>JAYTNY010000045.1:0-2948 GCA_043748055.1 Roseobacter sp. | reverse complement strand
GAGGTGTTGCAAAATGTTCAAGGCAAGGTTGCTATTTCAGGCTACGACTCAAAATTATTTAATGTGCTGTATTCAGATTGGTATCGCACCGAGGCGCTTAAAAAGCAGATTCATTCATCCAAAGCGATGCGCCAGGAGGTTTTGTGGACGAATTACGACCCCGCAACCGCAGAAAAAAAATTGATCCCAGTTCAATACTCGAACGGGCATACCAAGCGGCAGTTGCGTCTTCTGGAACGTCGCTCATTACAGACCGAGCTGCTCAAGAAAGAATAGAGCTGGTAAGCCAGGGCAAGTCAACATCAACAATTACATTTTCATCACCACCGAAACGGTTGAGCAAAATATCAAACCAAGAGCTTGTTTTAAGTGAGCCTGAAAGTGCAATTGGCCAGCATTTGAAAGAAGCCTTGTTGCTTTTGCGGACGGCAGCAGAAAAAGCGAACATCGCAGAATGACTTCATGCCACCCCCAATCATTCTCGGCCAAGACAACCCGCGTGATGACGGTGATAGCGACGAAGAACGCGACAAGGTGAACTTTGATCGCTATCTTCGCGCCGCGTTAAGCAACAAACGTTCGGCCAAACCAAAATTGAACGCAGAACCACCAGACCTCATGAACCAAGACCTGAACGCAGACAAAACAGACAAGCCCGAAAAAGATTTTCTGGACACGCTAGCAGCCTTTGCCACCGACCTCACCCAGCAGGCCCGCGAAGGCAAGCTGACCATTGCCTACAATCGCGACACCGAAGTTGAGGAAGTGCTGCGCGCGTTGGCCTCGCCCGGTCAACTCTTCCCCATTTTGTTGGGCCACCCACGCGGCGGCAAAACAACCATTGCGCATCACGCCGTCAGCCGCATTGTGCAGGGCGAGTGCCCACTCGCGTTGCAAAACATGCGCGTGTTCGAGGTGACCCCCGCACGCCTCATCAGCGGGCTGGGCGGCATGACCCAATGGCTGGGGCGCGTGAATGATTTTTTTGGTGAGTTGCTGCAAAGCAACGCCATTTTGTTTCTGCGCGATTTTCACACCGGGCGCGGGCTGGGCAAAAAAGATGAGGAAGGCAGCGACTTCATCGAAGTGATGAGCGACTTGCTGCAAGGTGTGCATCCGCGTTTGTTGTTCGAGGCGCGTTCGCGCTTGATGGAGGTGCTGAACACCGAACATGGCACGCTCTACGACATGCTCTCGCCGATTCAGGTGAACGCGATGAGCAAGGACGATGCCTTGCGCGTTGCCCAAAAAGCCGCCGAGGATTTGGAGGTGATTCACGAAGTTCACATTGCGCCGGAGGCGTGCGCAGAAGCCATCGAACTCGCCACGCGTTTTCAAGTCAACCAACTGCTGCCCGGCTCGGCGATAGACATGCTGAAGGACACGCTTAGCACTGCCGACACGGCTCAGCAAGTAACTGGCCTGGTGGTGCGCAAACGCTTCACCAGCCGCAGCGGCCTGCCCGATTTTTTGGTGAGCGACGACGCGCCCTACGACGAACCCGACACGCGCCGTTTGCTGACGCAGCGTGTGTTTGGTCAAGAGGCCGCCGTAGAAGCGGTGTTGCGCACGGTGGCGTTGGTGCGGGCGCGCCTCAACAACCCCATCAAACCCATGGGCGTGTTTTTGTTTTTAGGGCCAACCGGCGTAGGCAAAACCGAGTTGGTGAAGGCGCTGGCCCAAATTGTGTTTGGCGGCCAAGAGCGCGGCGATACGCGCATTGTGCGCTTTAACATGGCCGATTACTCGAACCCCTACACCGCCCACGAGCGATTATTCGGCGACCCGTATGGCCGCACCGATGTACTGAAACAAGGCGAGTTGTATCGCCGTCTGTCATCGCAGCCGTTTACAGTGTTGTTGCTCGATGAGTTTGAGAAGGCATCGCCCAGCGTCTACCAAAGTTTTATGCAGTTGTTTGATGAGGGGCTGATGGTGAACGCGGTGGGCGACGAATTAAATATGCGCAACAGCATTATTGTGTTGACCAGTAACTTGGGTGCGCGCAATCTCACGCATCAAATTGGCTTCCGCGTGCGCGACCCCATTGAACAAGCCGAAGCCGAGATTTTGAAAGAGAGCGAGGAATACTTTAAGCCAGAGTTTATAAACAGGTTAGACGCGGTGTGCTTCTTCAAACCGCTCAGCCGCCCGGTGATTCGCCAAATTGCACAACGCGAGGTGCAAGAAGTCATCGCACGCGAAGGCATTGCCCGCCAGCAGTTGCGCGTGGGCGTAGACGACAGCGTGATTGATTTGATCGTGGAGCGCGGCTACGACATGCGCTTTGGTGCGCGTTATCTCAAGCGCGTCATCGAGCGCATCATTACGTACCCATTGGCCCGCCAAATTGCGCGCAAACGTTTGCCCACCGGCGCACTGGTGCGGCTGGTGGCGCGTGGCGGGGATGTGGTGGTGGGGTTGATTGAAGAGGCAGAGGAAGAGAGATTAGAGATTGGAGATTGGAGATTGAAGACGACTCAATCTCCAATCTCGCCCAAGCAAAGCATGGGAAATCTCCAATCTCCTAAATCTCTAAAAGAAATACGCAGCGAGCTTGATTTGATGAAACCACGCATTGAGCGTATGTTTGAGCAGCACGACATTACGGCTTTGCGCGAGCGCGTTAGCGCGATGATGGATCGCATCGGCGACCCCGACTTTTGGCGTGACCCACAGGCGGCGGCGGCGCAGATCGAGACGATGAACACGCTCTCGCAGCGGGTAGACCAAGCCGAGAACGTCTCGCGGTTGTGGGGCAAGTGCGATGGCGCGGTGAAGCACATTACGAATACAACGCGGCGCAATGTGATTAACAAGGGCGCGCTGGTGGAGGCGAACCAGGCCTACAAAGAACTGGCACGCGAGTTGCCATTGGTCGAGACCATGTTGCACTTGCGTGACGAGCAAGATCAGGCCAGCGCGTTTGTGCTGGTAAAAGCCGTGGA
>JAYTNY010000044.1:0-2260 GCA_043748055.1 Roseobacter sp. | reverse complement strand
CACATGGGCGGCAGCGAGCCGGAGCATTACGCCAAAGTGATGCAGCAGATGAAGGACTCGCCGGAGGGGTTTTCGATCATCAAGCAGGGCATCGCGTATCACAGCCCCATGCCCACCGAGGTGCCCAACTTCAGCTACGGCACCTTGCAGAGCGGCCCGCCCCACCCCAACCGAGGCCCCCTCACCGAGAAAGGCCTGAAGCACATTATTGCGTGCGTAGAGGCGATGAAGTCGGTGACGGGTGACGAGATCGGCCTGGCGCTGGATTGTGGCCCAGGCTTTACCGTGCCCGATGCGATTCGGTTAGCCAAAGCGATGGAACCGTATAACCTGATGTGGCTAGAAGACATGCTGACCGGCGACTACACGCCGTATGTGCAAGCCGATCTGTATCGTGAAGTCACACGCTCGACTAGCACACCCATTCATACCGGCGAGCAAATTTATCTGCGCCAGAATTTCCGTGAGTTGATCGAGACCAAAGCCGTGAATATTATTGGCCCCGACCCAGCCGACATTGGCGGCATTGCCGAGCTGAAATGGGTGGCCGAATACGCCGATCTGCATGGCATTCTGATGGCTCCGCACGGCACAATTGATGGCGTGATCGGCCTGGCCGCGCAGGTGCATTGCGCGGCAGCATTGCCGCACAACTACATTGCGCTGGAGTATCCGGTTGCGCGGCAAGCGTTTTGGTACGACATCGTGCAGGGCCTGCCCAACCCCATCGTCAAAAATAGCATGATTGATGTGGCGGCCTTTAACCGGCCCGGCCTGGGCGTGACGATTAATGTGGATAAAGCCACAGCGCATTTACGCGAGGAAGACAAGTTGTTTTTTGATTAGGCCACCCAGCACTACAATGCCTGCATTATGGTGGAGTTCAGCATAAAGCCCCTCAAGAAAACCGACGTCATCTCCGTTGTTGGTCGCATCGACAGCGCCAACGTAGGCGAGCTTGAGACCGCGCTTACTGGCCTGCAAGAGCGAGGCCGCCACAAGTTAATTCTGGATTTTGAGAAGCTGGATTACATCAGCAGCGCGGGCTTGCGGGTAATGGTGACTGCGCTAAAGACCGCGCGCAGCAGCAGCGGCGATGTCGTCATCGTCAAGCCCAACGACCGCATCCGCGACACGCTGAACCTTGTTGGCTTTCAAAGCCTGTTTGTGCAATATGACGATGTGCTGGATGCCATTGATTCGTTTTAGAAAGTGTTTCTAAAAACATCCGCAGCTTTAGCGACCCTGGTTACGCTTTGTTTGAGGCTCGTTATCTCCACGACCCAGGAGGAATGTTGCCAAAATTCTTACAACTTCGATCCAATCGGTTTTGCAGGGCTATATGCGCAGCCATGGCCGGGGCTATGCTGGCATCTTTGTTAGCCGCTGTGCTGGTAACCGCACGCACGAATGCACAAGGCACATTCCCGGCGGGCTTTAGCGAGGTGAAAATTGCTGAGAACCTCAACAGCCCCACCGCAATGGCCGTTGCGCCGGATGGGCGCATTTTTGTGGTGCAACAGGGCGGTGCCATTCGCATCATCAAAGACGATGCACTGCTGCCCGCGCCCTTCTTTACGGTAGGCACAGGCGCATACGACGAGCAGGGCTTAAGCGGCATCGCCTTTGACCCCAGCTTTGGCAGCAATGGCTATGTGTATGTGGCTTACTCGCCGGTAGACGGCCCCAAGTCCCATCAACGCATCAGCCGCCTCACCGCCACAGGCGATGTAGGCGGTAGCGAGCAGGTGCTGTTTGAAATGCCGCAAAGCAACATCGATTACCACCTGGCGGGTGCGTTGCAGTTTGGCAGCGATGGCAAGCTGTATGTCACCGTAGGCGAAGGGGTGAGCACCGCCCCCCAGAGCAACACCAACTTTGCTGGCAAAATTTTGCGGCTAAACAAAGATGGCAGTGTGCCCAACGACAACCCGTATTGCACCAACGTGGCGCAAAAAGAGTGCGCCATCTGGGCCAAAGGTTTTCGCAACCCGTTTGTGATGAGTGTGCAACCCGGCACAGGCCGCATGTATGTGAACGATGTGGGCGGCTCGGCGTGGGAAGAAGTGAACACGGTTACCGCCGGGAAGAACTTTGGCTACCCGCTCAGCGAGGGCGCGAGCGTGGGCGCTGGGCAAACTGCGCCGGTCTACGCCTACTCGCACAACGAGGGCTGCGCAATTGTCGGCGGCACGTTCTATGGCGCGGCGCAGTTCCCATCGGCCTACCAGGGCAAATATTTTTTTGCAGATTATTGCAG
>JAYTNY010000043.1:0-5024 GCA_043748055.1 Roseobacter sp. | reverse complement strand
CTGATGGAGGAATTGGAATGGTCGGAGGAGCTGAAGGATGAGTGGGAGCAGAAGCGCTTGGGCAACAAGGTGAGCTTTGAGGGCGATGCGAAGCACCCGCCCACCCCGTTCACCCCGCAGAGCGGCGAACCGGTTCGGCTGAGCGTGGCCCGCGATGCCTTGATTCAGTTGGTGAATGTCATTGCGCCATTTCTGGAGGTAGCTGGGTTCAAATCTGTGGAGGGTGATTTGTGGCGCGATGTGTATGCCAAGCTGCGGCCCAGCAAAGATGTGGGCAAGCTTTACCAAACGTTTGAGGATGTAGCGCGCAAGGTGGAGGCTAGCACATTAACGGTAAACGGCTGGGATGCGGTAAAGGACACTTGCGCCAGCATTCTGGATGACAACGGCACCGGCTTGAAGACCGAGATTCTGAGCCGCGCCAAGACCATGCAGATTTTGACCGGGCGGTATGGCAACGTGAGCGACGCCGATTTGGAGTGGTTCGCAATGTTGTCGGTGGGGAATTGGACGACGGGGCCGGGGGGTGGAGGAAATCCTGGGACTAAAGGCGGATAATCGGCTTGGCACTGGGGTGCACAACACCCCAGTGCCAAATATTCAACTCTAAATCAATAGACCTCTTGCAAAAGCAGGGGCGTAGCTACGCCCCTACGAACGCCGCGTGCGAATGGACTTTTGCAAGAGGTCTAATCTGTCGTCTAAACCTTCAGTGAGTGGATGATGCAGTTTTTTTGCTAGGTTTCGACCTTCTTCCCAATGTTGCTTTGCTAACGCATGCATCTCTAAATTCGCCTGAACATCCCCTGTTTGTAGTAACGCGTACACCACACACCAATCATCGTGCATTACTCGATACAAACCAAGACAATTTTCGGCAAATGCAAGCGCGGCCTCAAATTGTCTGTTCTCTTCGTATATGTAGCTGAGTTGCAAAAGAACGTGACCTTGAGTTTTGCGATCTCCCATTTGTTCGAACAATTTCAGACTTTTATGCGCATAGTCTTCAGCCTCAATCATGCGCTTCTTTCGCCGAGATACATACGAAAGAATATGGAAAATCTGTGCCATTTCTCGCTCATCATTTAATTCGATACACATTGCCAGGGATCTTTTCCCAAACGATTCTGCGGAGTCTTGATTGCCAGCCTCGCTCAAAATCTCGGCCAACAAACCAAGGGTTTTCATCGCTCCTTTGAAATCGGCATGTGCAAGTTGTATATCGAGAGCAGCCTGTGCCTTCAGTTCCGCTGTCTCATAATTCGTTTGACGCCGATGAATGGTCGCCAGACCAAATAGCGTCTCTGCGATGCCCTTGATGTCATGTATTTGCTCACGAGTCACCTGGCATTCCATCAACCATTGCTCGGCTAGCACTAGATCGGATTGCTCTATAGCCAACTGCGCCAGCAAGTATTCAGCATCGGCAATGCCTGTTTTATTTCCCAGTCTACGGCTTATTGCAAGGCTTTCGTTCAAGACTTTCTCGGCATCCGCATATTCATCAAGAGTGATTTGCACTTTGCCATAGCGGATCAGTAGAAACGCGAGTGTCTCTTCGCTCTTTGCTGCACGGGCAGATTCAAGTGCCCAGCCAAAACCCTGCCGTGCATCCCCAAACCGCGCCCGCGTAAACCAGGGTTCGGTCAGCGTGTCGGCAAAGTCCATCACCGTCTCCCACCGCTGTGTGCCATGCGCAGCCCGTATAGCCGCCAAAAAATTGCCCCACTCCAATTCCAGCACGTCGTAACGCTTCTGGTTGCGGCGGGCAAAGCTCAAGTAGTAATCGGCCATACGCTGCACCAAATGGTCATTGCCCTGCTGCTGCAATTTCTCGCTCCCAAATTGGCGCAGCAAATCGTGCAGGTCGTAGCGCCGATCCACAAAGTCGTAGCGCAGCAGGGTGTTGCTCACCAGGCTACTCAGCACGCGCAGCGGCGCATCCAGCACTTCTTTGGCGGCCTCCAGGCTAAAGCTGCCCGGAAAGATGGAGAGCTGGGCGTAGACCCGCTGGCTTTCGGGTGGCAGCATGCCCCACGAATACTCAAAGGTGGCGCGCACGCTGCGGTGGCGCGGGTCTTCATCTGCGGCAAAGGCTCTGCGGGCGGCCAACATATCCAGGCTGGCGTCAATGGCATCGGCAATGTCGGCGGCGCTCATGCCGGCCACATGCGCGGCGGCCAAATCTATGGCCAGCGGCAAGCCCTGGGCATGGCGGCAAATGCGCACCACGCCGGCCAGCTCATCGCGCAGCGAAAATTCGCGCACGCGTTTGGCCGTCTGCATAAACAGTTTTACCGCGCCATAGTCTTTAATGTCGTCTTCGGTTGCGCCTAGCCCGGCTATGCCCAAATCGGTTAGCACCTCGGCGGGTGGGTAATCCATGCCTTCTATCGGCACAACATGCTCGCGCAGCAGGTTCAATCGCTCACGCGTGGTTACCAGCGCCTTAATACCCGGCGCAATGTTCAGCAACTCATCCAGCCGTTGCACGCCATCCGCAGGGCCGGCCGCCCATTCCTGGATGGCATGCTCGAACGCATCGAACACAATGAGCATGCGCTTCTCGCGCAGGTAATTTTGCACCTGGGCCAGCAATGGCTCTTGCCCATAGGGCACAAAGTTCAACGCATCGGTGAGGGCGGTGGCCAAGTCCTCGTCGCTCTTTACCAGACCCATGTTCACATAAGCCGCATCGTATCCATTCTTATCACTGGCCTCTTGCGCGGCCCGCAAGGCCAGCCGGGTTTTGCCCACACCGCCAATGCCCAACACCGTCACCAACTGGCACTCGGCATCGTCCAACTTGCGGGCAATGTTCGCCAGGTCTTGGGCGCGGCCCACAAACGAGGTGGTTGATTTGGGTAGTGCCTTGGGCAGCGGAGAGCGACGCGCGTCGCCCTCGCGCTTGTGCAGGTTTTCAATCAGCGCCTCGCGCAGTTTTTGGTATTCCTCGCGCAGTTCTTCGTCCAGCGTAACGCCCAAATCGGTTAGAGCCTGGGTGTAGCGTGCGTAGGTGGCGTTCAGGTTGGGCAAATCACCCAGTTCTTTGTAAGCCAGCATCAGGTCTCGGTAGGCCTGTAGGGGTAGCTCGCTGCGAGATATCCAATGCTCGGCCCAGGTAATCAAATCGTTCCAGCGCCCGGCCTCGCGCAACACGCTCAGCAGATGCTCCATCAGCTTACAAAATTCCCGGTTTAGCCCGGCCTGCATTTGCACAACCCAGCCAATGGCATCTACAGATTCATAGCCGGGCATAAATGGGCCGCCATACAACGCAGCCTTGTGCATCAGGTCTTCGACCGTTGTGGCTGTGCGGGAGTGGCCCAGCGGCTTGCGAAACTCCACCGCGTCTATTTGCAAACCCGGCTTTGGCTCAAAGCGCAAGGCGCTATCGCCATTGGCTTTGTCTATGGTGTAAAACAGCGCGGTGTTCTCGCCCGCCATCTCGCGGGCGCGTTTTAGGATGCCGCGAAAATCGCTGGCCGGGTCTTTGACGTTGAAGCACAGCATGTCCATAAGCTTGCTGCGCTCGTGGATGATGCCCGTGTTCATGGCCAAGTACGCCAGCAATACATCCGCCTTGCGCGAGGGCTTGGCCGGTTGCACGCTTACGCCATCCTGGTGCAGCGCCACTTGGCCTAGCCAATCAACGTTCAGGATAGGGGATATAGGTTCCACTTAAAAATCACCTTGAGCAACAAACAAAAGCGACGACTAGGCCCAGCCTATGCCCAGCAAGGTCGGTCTTTGTATTGGGGAATGGTCAGTATATTGGCACGCCCCTATCTTGAGAATTGCAAGTTTGCCCCGAAAAGGGTAAAGATTAGGCCTCTTGCAGAGGTCCATTGACGTGCAACGCCCCTACTTTTGTAAGAGGTTTAGTAAACTGGGCAACCCACGCTCAATCTACGCGCGTGCCTTACAACAAGGGCATGGCGCATTCATCCACTCATTTACCCATTCATTCATCGAATAATTCCGCACCCGCCAGCAGACCAAGCATTACCCGCGTGAATGCGGCAGAGGAAGGTGGGGAAGATAGAGCCGACATCAACGCGATTGCTAAATGGGCCTCAAGCCCGTTACCCGTAGCCGCGTTTTGCATCAGCCCCGATCTCCTCAAACAAACCGACGACCCCAGCCACCTGCTGTATTTGCCGGATAGGCCCTTGCCCGGCAGCGAACAAGAGTTTGATGAGATTCAAGAGTTGATTGAGTTGCAGTGCCTGCGCGACGATGCGAATGGGTTGGACGACCCGCAGGCCAGCCGCAAGCAACGACCCCTCAGCGTGTTCTTAGCGGGTGTGCAAACCGGGCGCGATTTGGGCATGCGGTTTGCGGATGAATCGCCAGAAGCCATATATCGAACGGTCTTGAACACAACCCTGAACCAGAAGGTTAACGGAGTGGAGTGGTCTTTAGAAGCCAAGGCGCAACTGCGCATGGTGTTGGATGCCACTATGTATAACGCGCGCCTAATAGCCTGGCATTACAAGTGGCGCAGCAACCGAGGCATCAGCGTCACCTATCGCCCCCGCCCCACCGAGATCGCTCCGGAAATAAATGTGCTGTATCACGCCGATTCCCCCAGTTACCCTTCCTCGCATAGCACCCTTGCCGGGGCCGCCAGCCATCTGCTCTCCCAATTTTCCCCTCAGCGTTTTTCTCAACGTTTCCCCCAGCAGCACAATAATTTAGATGACTTGGCCGACAATATTGGCGTATCTTGTCTATGGGCAGGCGTCAACTATCGTTCAGATCACATCAATGGCCTGCGCCTGGGCCGTGCTGTGGCGGCCATGTTGTTACAGCAGATGGGTAAGAGATAGCTTAGGACATACGCGAATGCCATCTTGATAGCAGGCTCACGCAAGAATTTGCACATGTAATCGTCAAGCAAGTCATGCTTCAGTTGATAAATGGTCTTGCAGGTTTCTTCAGCGACTTGCTTGAGGCGAGTCCAAACCAGAATGGCACAGCCGATATGGTTGCGTTGACTGCGCTGCAAACGGCATTGACAC
>JAYTNY010000042.1:0-7663 GCA_043748055.1 Roseobacter sp. | reverse complement strand
GCCGCCCAAAATCTCGACCAGCAGGCCCAAGCCATAACCCTTATGACCATACTGCCCGCCAAACGGCAGTATGGTGCCGCGCGGTGGCCCATAAAATTCTTTGGGGTCGGTGATTGGGTTACCTGCTGCATTCAAAATGTGATTGGGCGGCACCGGCTTGCCTGCATGCATCAGCACCCGAATCTTGCCTTCGGGGATCATGCACGTTGCCATGTCCATGACGATGGGCAGGCCATCCGTGGGGGCGGCATAGGCGATTGGGTTGGTGCCCAGCCGCGCCTCTTTGCCACCCCACGGCACCACCTGGTGCCCGCGCCGCGTGTTGGTGACCACCGCCAACCCAAACAACCCGCGCTCTGCCAGCTTGGTAACCCAGGCACCTAATCGGCCCACATGCTGGCAGTTTTGGCTGACCACGCAGGCCAGGCCACCCGCTTTCACTTTGTCGCAGGCAATCTGCACCATGCGCGTGGCAGCCACCGCGCCAAAGTTCCAGCCGCAATCTACGGTGGCCGTAATCATCGTTTCCTTGACGATGCGAATGGGCGCGCCGGGCTTGATGACACCGTCGCGCAACTCGTTAGCGTATTGCACGCAGCGCATCACCCCATGCGAGTCATAGCCCATCAGGCTGGACTCGATAAGTTCGTCGGCTGCCACCGTAGCTTCCTCAATGGCTGCGCCGTGCGCGCAAAACAAATCAACTTGAATTTGGCGAAGGGTTAAAACTGGATGAGTCACCATAGCCAAAGATTACACCTGCTTTGCGTATCGCAGTCTTTGAGCCAAACTTGCGAGATGAGTCATCAGATGAGCCACCCACCTTTGTCCGCACATGCGTTAGAACTGTTGCGCAAGCATGACACGCCGACGGTATGCAACGTCATTGAGCTGTTCAACATCCGCCCGCGCAACACCGGCTACATGGATCAACGCATCCGAGCCTGCTTCCCCGAACTGCCCCCGATGGTGGGCTATACCACCACTGCCACGTTTCGCTCGGCTGCGCCTGCGCGTGGGGATGCCTATGCCAGCCTGGAGAAACAAGTGGCGGCATTTGCCGAGGTGCCCGCTGCGCCCATCGTGGTCTTCCAGGATTTGGATGACCCGGTGACGGCCGCCACCTTTGGCGAGATTATGTGTACGACCTATCAAGCCTTTGGCGCGATGGGCCTCATCACCAGCGGGGCTGGCCGGGATTTGGATCAAGTTCGCGCCTTGAATTTCCCCGCGTTTACCAACGGCACTATTTGCGCGCACGGCTATTGCCATACACCAACCATTCAGGTGCCGGTGCATGTCGGCGGCATCACCCTGCACCCAGGTGATTTGCTGCACGGCGATTGCAACGGCGTGACCACCATCCCCCATGAGATTGCCGGGCAGGTGGCCGAGGCCTGCGATCAGTTCATGCTGGCCGAGGCCGTCATTCTGAATTACTTGCGCGGCGGCAACGCCACGCCGCAAGGGTTGAGCGAAGCGCGAGCAGAATCGCATCGCATGATGAACGACATTCAGAAGCGGGTGGCACGCGCGGCTGCCTTGTAGTTTTTGAGTGAATTACAAATTTACGGTGCGACCCAGCCGCGCCGATTCACGTGCCGCATCCAGAATTCGCATTACCATCAAGTTGTTCGCCAACCCAGATAAGTCGTTCGCGCCAGGAGTTACATCACCGCGTACCACGGCGGCAAAGTAGGCGAACACATCATCAAACGGCGCGGCGCGCGGCTGCAAAATCTGCGTGCGTTCCTCGCGGCTCAAGCCGTCGCGCAGGCGCAGGGTGGTTTGGTTCACGGCATGGATTACGCCAGTCGCGCCATAAATCTCCATATCTTTGCGGTGCCACGGCCAATTCCACGATCCCTGAACAATGCCTTGCGTGTGCGGATACGTGAGCACGATGGTGGCTTCGTCATCGACGTTGGGGTAAATCTTTGGCTTGGTTTGTTGGGTCACTGCCGTCACCGAAGACGGCGCCGCGCCATCCATCAGCCAGGTGATGAGGTTGGCCCCATAGCAGCCGAAGTCCATGATCGCCCCACCGCCGTTTAATACCGGGTCCGTGAGCCACGCCAGAAACTCGGGCGGGCAGCCAATCTCTACTGGCCCCCAATGACCGTCATGAACAACGATCTTGCGCAAGTCGCCAGCTACGCGTTCATCGTGCGCCAACCGATACGCCTCGTGGTTGCTGGCATACCAGGTTGTCTCGTAGTTGGTGAGCACATGAACATGATGCCGCTGCGCCAACTCGGCGATTTGCATCGCATGCGTGCTGCTCACCGCCAGCGGCTTCTCCACCATTACATGCACCCCGCGCGGCGCGCAGGCTTGCACAACGGCCAGGTGGTCAAACGTCGGGCCAAACGCCATCACCGCGCTGGGCTGGATCGCATCAAGCATCGCGCCGAGGTCGGTGTGGAACAAGCCAGGGTCAAGCGAATATCTCGCAGCAAACTGCTTTGCCAAATCTCGGTTAGGCTCGGAGATGCCGACCAGTTGCATATCGCTGTGGGCGGGTCGGCGAAACCACCAATCTACATGGCCGTGGTTCAAGCCAGCGATGGCGAAGCGCACAGGGGCTGAAGGTGACATGTTCATCGTTTTATCATAAGCCTGAGAATGGCGTTTTGAATAAGATAGGCACTTAATGAAGGGTAAGAAGGAGAAATTATGCGGGTATTAATCATGACCGATATGGAAGGCGTGAGTGGCATTGTGGTGTGGGAGCAGGTGAATGGCGGCGCACCCCAATACGAGGAGGGCCGCAAGCTCTACACCGAAGAGATCAACGCCGCCGTGCGCGGTGCGAAGGCGGCAGGTGCGACCGAAATTGTGGTGGTGGATTGCCACGGTGCAGGCGGCGGATGGACATTTAACTCGCTGATCCCTGAACTGTTGGACCCGGACTGCGAATGGGTGGCGCATCATGCTTGGTCGCGGTATACAGAGTTGCTGGAAAAGGGATGCGATGCGTGTTTACTGGTGGGCATGCACGCGCGCGCGGGCACACCCGATGGCGTACTGTGCCACACCATTTCGACGACGACCTGGCGCAACTTGTATTTCAATGATGTTCCAGTGGGCGAAAGCGGCATCAATGCGGCACTGTGCGGCCACTATGGTGTGCCTGTGCTGTTGGTCACTGGCGATGAAGCCACCTGCCGCGAAGTGTCGGGCCTGCTGGGTGATGGCCTTACAACTGTTGCGGTGAAGAAAGGGTTGACGCGCTATTCGGCGCGGCAAATCCCACCGGTGCGCGCACGGGCCATGATCGAAGAGGGTGCGAAGCGGGCGTTGCAAAACCTCAACGCTGTGCAGCCCTACGTGCCCGCCCAACCTACGACAATCATGATTGACTTGGGCACCGTTGAATCAGCCGATCAATTTCGCGGGCGGCACGGTGTGGAAATTGTTGATCCGCTGAAAGTGGTGAGCCGTGGGCCAGATTGGATGACGGCATGGAACCAGATTTGGCATTATTAAGCTGGAGTAGTTGAGGGCGATCCCTGATTCCCTTACTCTTCACCACACCCCATCCAAACCACCATGGCGCTCACCATGTTCCTGCGTCGGGCGGCGCATTACGCCGCTCGCAGCATCCCACTCATCATTACCGGCATCGCCATCCTACTGCCAGCCAGCCGTGGCCTGCGGGCTATCGATGCAGTCGCATCAGTCAGCCAGCAAGCCACCCGCATCGCCGACGACTTCAATCGCGCCGACAGCAGCGGGCTGGGCGCAGCCTACGAAAGCCCGTTTTACAACGGCGGAACCCATTTTGATGTAAACAGCAACACCGCTGTGCGCGGCGGCACCACCGGTAACGCATCCACATTGTGGGCAACGCCGTTTGGGGCAAACCAGCGGATCCGCATCAAGCTGGTCGCACGAGGTAGCGCCACCAGCTATGCCAGCGTGTTTGGTCGTGCCTCCGACGGTGGCACGGTCTCGCAAACGGGTTACCGTGTCCGCGTGAACTTCAACCTTGTCGGCTTTGATGTGTGGACGATTTCGAAAGTAGTGGCAACAGTTGAAACCGACTTGGGTAGCGGGACGCTAAACCTGGCAGCGGGCGATGAAATGGAGTTGGCGCTCAACGGCAACACGATCACGGCCTCGCGCATGCGGGTGGGCATGGCTACACAGGTGGTTCAAGTGACTGGCGAGACCAGCGTTGCCACAGGTGGGAAGATCGGCTTTGGCGTCTCTGGTTCTGGGGGCTACACGCCTGCTGTGCTGGATGACTTTGCGGGTGACACGATGCCGGGAGAGGCGGCTACCGCGACAGCTACTTCCACAGCTATGTCAACAGCCACCCCCAGCAGCGGTGCGCTAGACACGTTCAACCGCGCTAATGGCAACATTGGCGAGGGCTGGCTCGGTGAGACCGCTGCCTATACCATCAGCAACAACCACTTGCAGGCCGCCAATGGTGCAGAGGTCTTCTGGCCCACGACGTTTGAGGCCGAACAACATGTGTCGGTCAAGATCATCTCGACGCTGAGCACTGGCAATGAACTGAGCTTGTTTCTGAAGGCGCTGAATAGCAGCCATGCCGAGGGTGCCATCGAGGTGTCCTACATTCACGGCACAGGCGTGCAGGTCTATACCTACCGGCAAAACCCAGACTGGCTGTGGTCGCCATATGGCAACCCCATTGCGCTAAGCCTGGCTGCCGGAGACCGTTTTGGTGCGCGTGCTGAACCCAGTGGTTGGGTCAGCGTATTAAAGAACGGTGTCGTGGTGGGTACTGTTTTGGTTCAGCAGCCGCCCAACCAGTGGGATGTGGCGCGCACTGGGCAAATCGGGTTTTATACCAACGCGCCCGGCAAGTTGTTGGATGATTTTAGCGGTGGCACCGTGGGCAATGGTGGCAGCGCAACTGCCACAGCAACTCTGACACCGACGCCGACAACTCTGAACATCCCAACCCATACACCTATACCGACATTCACCAGCACGATGCCACCCGCAGCTACGATGATGTCAACGGCTACACCCACCCCATCGCCAAGCCCGTCGCCCACCGCCACAGCGACCGTTATTGCAACTGCCACGGCGACCGCCCTATCAACCGCGACTCAAACACCGACTTCGACGCCGCTACCTGTGGTTGAAGCAACCCATCCTGCCCCTACTGCGACTCTGGTGCACCGCCCCATTTTTGTATTTCTTCCGCTCGTCATGCGTTCCTGCGTAACTCAACCCGCCTTCACAATCACCTTGGTGCCCTGCGTCTCTCGCTCGGCTTTGGAGGCCACCGTGGTAAAGCCATCCTCGGCCCAGTAATCTGGCACCGGGTGCGACCAGCGGAATATCCACTTAGCATCCAGCGGCAACACATTGGCGCAGCCGTGGCTGCGCGGGCGGCCATAGTCGTTGTGCCAGTACGTGCCGTGAAAAGAATGGCCGATGGGGGTGAAATACGACACCCACGGAATGGCGGGCAAGTCATACGAGCTGCTGTCGCTGGCGGCCCCACCAAACATGCGCTGGCCGGGAATCTTTACGTAAATCCAGTGTTCGCCAATGGGCGTGTCGTAGCCACGCGTGCCGCTGGCCAGGCGTGCGGTGTAGACCGGCACGTCATCCTCGTAGGCCGTTGTCGTCTGCTGCTTCAAGTCAATCTCCATCCACTTGGCCTGTGGCACATTAGGTGAGATAGCTTCAAACTCGGATTCAGGCACGATGCGCACTTGATCCGCAGAAATAAATGAGTTGGTCTTGGTGTGGCTCCACTTGTCCTCTTTGATCTCGTACCAGGCTTTCTTGTCTGTACCTTCGCGCACGCCCACAATTTTTACCAGCAGACTGTAATACGCCGGGAAGCGCTGCCCGGCCTTCGGGTCGGCGGCGTTGCGCGAGGCCGCCACCGGCACGGTGATCTCGCCCCACACCCCACGCTCGTCAATCTGGGTCACTGCTTTGTTGATGACGTTGTCGCAGGGCTGCACCAGCGCCGAATGCACAAAGCCAGGGTCGCCCTCGGCGGTCTCGGTTTTGTACCAAAGCGGGTTGTAATCGGTTGGGCCAACACCTATTGTTTCGCCCAAGAGCGGGATTACCTCAGTCGCCTTAAATTTGCCCACCACCTTGCTTTTAGCCGAGGCCGTCTCGTAAATATTGCCGCGATAGTAGGCGCGGCCAAACGGCAGTGGGGTCTTGGTAACATCGAGTGCAAGCGAACTTAACGTGTGCGCTTGCACAGGTTGCGCCACGCGCACAAACGGCGCAGCGGCTAAAATTCCGCCGCTTAGTTTTAACAGCTTGCGTCGTGAAATATTCATAGTCGGTATTCTAGACAAAAAGATGAGAGCGAACCACATAGTAGACCTCTTGCAAAAGTCCATTCGCACGCGGCGCTTGTAGGGGCGTTGCATGCAACGCCCCTGCTTTTCCAAGAGGTCTAGTATTTATTTGTAAGGGCTGGTCTCAGACCAGCCCTTACAAGACAAACTAAAATTCTGGCATGGCCCAGCCCCCCATGTATCCGCCTGCGCAGCCCCAACCCCAAACCAATAGCTCTGGCGCGGTGTTCTGGCTGGCCTTCTTTACGTTTGTCATCAATCTAGGCATTGCCATTCAGTTGGTGTTTGGCCTCATCAGCATCAGCTATTTGCGTGCGCAAGCCGAGGTGCAGTCGCCTGCGCCTGCCAGCACCAGTGCACCTGCGCCAACGACCTCGGCAGAACCAACGATCTCTGATCGCGTGTTGTCCAACATGTCTGGCGTGGTCTCGCGCGGGCTGGCAACGCTGGTGTTGTTCTTCATCGTGTTTGCCATCGCGCTCATCGCGTTGCGCTTTGTGCCCAACGGGCGCGGCCAAAGCCTGGGTCAGTGGATGGGCTGGGGCTACATCGTGTTAGCCAGCCTGCTGTGGCTGGCGGCGCTGTGGCGGTTTGGCTATGCCGATCTGGGGCTTTCCGAATACGGCGCGTATCTGGGCCTGGGCGTGCTGATGGTGTTGTGTGCCGTGGTGCTGGCGCTCTCGGTGCGGCAAGCGCGCATGTGCCGCCGCTTTGCCATTCCGCTGGCGGTCATTGCTTGCTTGCAGGTGTTGTTGATTTTGTTTCGCGCCGGGCTACGCCTGGATGTGCAATTTGGGCTAAGCGTGCTGTTTTTCTTCGTCATCGTGGCCGTCGTTCTGGTGTTGCTGTACGCCAGCGCCATTATTCGTGCGCTGGGAGATTCATCATAATGTCGTCTAGACCCGGCAGGTTGGCGATCAGAATCGCCGAAACCAGCCAGGTCTGAGTTGCGACACAATTTGCGTGACTCTGACCTGCCAGGTTTTCCTAAACCTGGCAGGTCTAGTGTCTAGTAGTGTCTAGTTAAGAAGGGGGAGTTTCATGAAATATTTTCGCAAGTTCGCAGTTGCCTTCACAGCGCCATCGTTATTGATGGCACTTGTGGCGGGCAACGGCTTTGTGCAACCGGCACGCGCCTCATCAACCCAACAAGCCGCCGCTGGCCCACGCGTGTTGGTGGATGTCGGTGATGCTGAAGCCATTCGCCAATTGCAAACCAGCGGCGCACGGCTGCTGGCCGACTATGGCGCGTTCAGCCTGTGGCAAATCACGGCGCCCTCGCGTGCGCCCGAGTTAACCGGTCGGCCTTCGGTTGCCACCCTCACCAACTTCAGCAGCATTTTCTTGCG
>JAYTNY010000041.1:0-3087 GCA_043748055.1 Roseobacter sp. | reverse complement strand
GCCAGCACGCTAGAATCGCGCAAGAATCCAAAGCCAAAGCTGGATCAAATCTAATCAGATCGCTCCCAAGAGTATTCCCATGTCCAACTACACCCCGTTCGATCAATCCTGCGCCAACGCCATTCGCGTACTCACCCTCGATGCCGTGCAAGCCGCCAAGTCCGGCCATCCTGGCATGCCGTTGGGCATGGCCGATGTGGCCTGGGTGCTTTACAAAAAATTCTTTCGCTTTAATCCAGTAAACGTAAAGTGGTTCAACCGCGACCGCTTCATCGTCTCCGCCGGTCACGGTAGCATGTTGCCCTATGCCCTGCTGTATCTCACCGGCCAGCCCGAGATGACGCTGGACGAGTTGAAGCGCTTCCGCCAACTGAATAGCAAGACCCCGGGACACCCGGAGAATCACCTGACAACAGGCATTGAGGTGACAACCGGGCCGTTGGGCGCAGGCACCGGCAACAGCGTGGGCATGGCGTTGGCCGAGGCGTGGCTGGCCGCGCAATACAACAAAGACATAAACGTGATTGACCACTTCACCTACTGCATCGTCAGCGATGGCGACCTACAAGAAGGCGTGAGCCACGAGGCCGCCGGTTTGGCCGGGCATTTGGGGCTGGGCAAGCTGATCTGGTTCTATGACGACAACAACATCAGCATTGATGGCCCAACCAGCCTGAGCTATAGCGACAACGTGCCGCAACGCTTCGCCGCCTATCACTGGCATGTGCAGAGCATAGACGGCCACGACATGGATGCCATCGAGAGCGCCATCAAGAATGCCCAAAGCGTCACCGACCAGCCCAGCATCATCTGCTGCAAGACGATTATTGGCAAAGGCATGCCCACCAAGCAAGGCACCCAAAAAGCCCACAGCGACGAACCCGGCGAGAGCGAAGTGCATGGCGCCAAAGAAACCTACGGCTATCCCCAAGAACCCTTCGCTATCCCCGCCGATGTGCTGCAAGCCTGGCGGGCTGTTGGCGCACAAGGCGCAACCCACGAGGCCAATTGGCAATCCCTCATCCCTCATCCCTCATCCCTCCAAGCTGCCATCTCCGGCGCACTGCCTGCTGATTGGGATGCAGCCTTGCCCACGTTCAACGTGGGCGACAAGCCCATCGCCACCCGCGCCGCCAGCGGCGCAGTCATCGATGCCATCATCAACGCCGTGCCCACGCTGTTGGGCGGCAGTGCCGACCTAACACCCAGCAACAACACCATGCCCAAAGGCGCAGACAGCTTGAAGAAAGGCGACTTCAGCGGGCGCTACATCCGCTTTGGCATTAGAGAGCATGGCATGGGCGGCATGCTGAACGGCATGGCCCTGCATGGCGGCATCATCCCCTACGGTGGCACATTCTTCCCGTTTAGCGATTACATGCGGCCTACGTTGCGTTTGGCCGCCATCAGCGGAGCGCACAGCATCTTCGTGTTCACCCACGATAGCATCGGCGTGGGCGAGGACGGTCCGACCCATCAGCCCGTTGAGCAACTCGCCAGCATCCGCGCCATCCCCGGCCTCATCACCTTCCGGCCCGCCGACGCCAACGAGACCGCATTTGGATGGAAGATTGCCGTCGAATCCAAGAAGCACCCGGTGGCGTTAGTCCTGTCGCGCCAGCCGTTGCCCATCCTGCCCAAACATGATGGGGCGCTGAAGGGTGGTTACGCCGTGGTTGAAGCCGAAAATCCTGACATCATTTTGGTAGCAACCGGCTCCGAAGTTAGTCTGGCGCTGGATTCGGCCAAGTCGCTGGCCCAGCAAGGCAAAAAAGTGCGTGTGGTGTCGCTGCCCTCGTGGGAATTATTCGATGCGCAAAGCGATGACTATCGCAACAGTCTGCTCCCTATTGATGTGCCAAAAGTCGTCATCGAAGCCGGCATCGCCCAAGGCTGGCACAAATACACCGGCCCGCTGGTGCGCTTCGTCACCCAAGAAACGTTCGGCGCATCGGCCCCATTCAAAGACGTTTACAAGGCGATGGGGTTTACCGTAGATCGCGTGGTGAGCGAGGCGCTGGCATTGTTGGCGTAATTACGCTGTGCACAAAAGGTGAGCAACAGCAGAGTCGCGCAAAGAAACCTGGTTTCTTTGCGCTGGGCTTGCAATCAGGTTCTTCGTTTTCTTCGCTTCTTCGTATGCCACCACACCGTTATCCCCTAATACTTAGAAAATATCGCAAAATTTCGTTGACAGAAGAGATGCTCTGTGTATAATCGCGCAGCTTTCATCGGGAACAGGGCGCAGAAGCGCTCACAATAAAGTGAATGACTCGAAGAGGCTGTTGAGCTTTCAACAGCCTCTTCGTTCGCCTAAGAGCCTGTCTTTCATCGGATTTTTGACTCTTCACAAGACAGGTGTGCAACTCAGGATAAAGAAACTAGCAGGAATAGGTATGCCAACAATCAACCAATTGGTTCGCCGCGGGCGCAAGCCAAAGCGGGCGTATAGCAAATCGCCTTCGCTTCAGTTCACCACGAACTCGCTGAAGGGCGGCAAGAACACGGAGCAGGCCAAAGGCGCTCCGATGAAGCGTGGTGTTTGCACCATCGTGCGCACCCAAACGCCCAAGAAGCCGAATTCGGCCTTGCGCAAAGTGGCGCGCGTGCGGTTGAGCAACGGCGCAGAAGTAACGGCCTATATTCCTGGCGAAGGTCACAAGCTGCAAGAGCACAGCGTGGTGTTGGTTCGCGGTGGTCGCGTAAAAGATTTGCCCGGCGTGCGCTACCACATTGTGCGCGGCACATTGGACAGCGACGGCGTAGACAAGCGCTCGCAGAGCCGCAGCAAATACGGCGCCAAGCGGCCTAAGAAGGGCGCGCCAGCAGCACCAGTGAAGGGAAAGAAGTGATTAAGCAATCAGCTTTCAGCGGTCAGCATTTAGCTGACCGCTGAAAGCTGATTGCTGACAGCTAAAGATATGCCAAGACGAAATCAACCGCCCAAGCGCGAAGTAACGCCGGATTTGAAATACAACAGCCTGATGCTGCATCGGTTTATTAACCGGATTATGCGCAAGGGCAAGAAAGCAACTGCCATGCGCGTGGTGTACGACACCGTGGCGATGGTGGAAGAGCGCGCCAAGA
>JAYTNY010000040.1:0-2349 GCA_043748055.1 Roseobacter sp. | reverse complement strand
TACTACAACCGCAGAAGGGGTGATGGCTTGAGGCTAGCGCGAATGCGAGCAGTGCGTCGGTAGTGGCTGCGGCGAGCCTGTTGTCGTTTCTTGCGACGCCAGAATGACCAAGCGAGTCGAGCAGTAATTGAACGCACCGGCACGGGCAGGACCATCTCGAACAGCTTTTTGATCTCCGGCACCGTCAGGGGTGCAAGATCGTCGTTGGCCGCATCGTTTTTTTGTGTTTGTCGACCAGAGCCAGTTCGCGTTCATGGGCTTGGGCACGCGTGACAGTGAGCCAGGCATGCGCCATCATGGACAAGGTAATGTGGCGATACCAACTGTGAAAGTAGCGCACCTCGTAGTGATCCAAACCGGTTTCGCCCTTGGCTTCTTCAAAACACTGTTCGATCTTGTAGCGCTGGGATGCGATGCGGGCTAAGGTCTCTACAGAGGTGTCCGCAGGCGCATTGGACAGGTAGAACGCCAGCTCTTGCGGGTCGCTGATCGAACGTCGCACCAGCAGCCAACTGTCCCGTCCGGGCAATCGGTCGACCCGCTCGACGATTCTCATGGTCGCCCAGTCATATTGGATGGGGCCTTTCTCCCCCAGACTGCTGGTCATGCGTCGCCAGTGTGTGTGCGGCCAAGTGGCCGCCGCCTCAGCCACGGTGCAGTGTTTGGGCGCACCGGTCACCAGATGGGGATGTTTTTGGGGCCGTCCGCCTGTTTTGGCGCTGGGTTTGCACGTTTTTGGCCGCTTGACCCACATCGGCGTGTGACTGCTCACAGCGAACACATAGAGCCGCCCATTGTCCGCGACGGCATCGCGTAAGCGCGGCGCGTTGCCGTAAATCTCATCCCCGGTCACCCATTTCATCGGCACCCCACGCCCCCAAGCCTGCTCCAGCATCTCTCGGGCTTGCTCTGGTTTTGTTTGCTGCTTGACTTCCTTTGGAATCTTGGCCTGCACGCGTCGTTGTTCATCCCCGATCCACTTCTCAGGCACAAATAGCCGTCGATCGATCAACGTATGCCCGCGCCCACTGGCATACCCCAGAAACGTCCCGACTTGGCTGTTCTCTATCTTCCCCGCTGTCCCGGTGTATTGCCTCTCCACCCCAGCCGACTTATCCCCTTTTTTGATGAATCCGGTTTCGTCTACGATCCCTATCCCCTCCGCTTCCCCCAGTTCCTCTATCACATACGCCTGCAACTCATTGCGCGCTTCGTCCGCTTCCCACTTCGCCTGATACAGCAATCGTTGGGTCTTGTCTGGCGTGGCATCCCCTACTTCTTCCGCCATCTGCCAGCCATTCTTCCGTTCTGCCCCTGATACCAATCCTTGCAAATACTTCCCCGATTGCTCTCGGGCTTCTGTCCGACAGAAAATCCCCCCAAACCGTTCGTGAAACTGCTCGAATGACTCTCGCCATTTCTCTAGTTCTTGTGCATCCATTACTCGCTATACTACTGCGGTTGTAGTATTAGAGCAGCTCAATGAATGCTTTGTGGTGCGGTTACTCTTTGCGCCCCGCCGCCACCGTCGCCTCGATAAACGCCTTAAACAGCGGGTGCGGCCGGTTGGGCCTGCTCTTGAACTCCGGGTGAAACTGGCTGCCTAGCATAAATGGGTGATCGCGCATCTCCGAAATTTCTACCAGCTTGCCATCTGGCGAGAGGCCACTGTAGATGAGGCCCGCATCGCCCAGCAACTTGCGGAACTCGTTGTTGAACTCCCAGCGATGGCGATGGCGCTCTTGCACCACGGCGTTCTGGTTGGGGTCGTAGCTCTTAGGTAAGTGGCCGTTATTCAGCGTGACATCGTTGCACACATAGGCCTTGTGCGCGTGCGTGTTGGGGCTGAGGTGGCACGGATAGACGCCCAGGCGCATGGTGCCGCCCATGTCGCTGATGTCGCGTTGATCCAGCATGAGGTCGATGATGGGGTAGGGCGTGGTGTGGTTGAACTCGGTGCTGTTGGCCTCGTCGTTGCCCAGCACATGCCGCGCAAACTCGATGCACATAACCTGCATGCCGAGGCACAGGCCGAGATAGGGCACGTTGTTCTCGCGCGCAAATTTAGCTGCTTTAATCTTGCCCTCAACACCCCGGTAGCCAAACCCGCCTGGCACCACGATGCCTGCCACCTGCTTCAGCTCTTCGAGCCCTTCGCCCTTCTCCAATGCCTCGCTGCTAACCCAATGCACCTTGATGTCGTGCCCACACGCCAACCCGGCGTGGTGCAAAGATTCGCGCACGCTGATATAGGCATCGTGCAACTCCACATACTTGCCGACGATGGCGATGTGTTGCTTGGGCTTCTCGCGGCGCACCTCGGTGCACATGGCGCGCCACTCGGTCAGC
>JAYTNY010000039.1:0-11696 GCA_043748055.1 Roseobacter sp. | reverse complement strand
AGCGCAGCAACTACCTACAGCCACATTGCCCCACAGCTTTATGCTGCCTGCTTCGATGGCGCAGCCGGAGCGTATGCGCTTCAACTGGCGATTCGTGTTTCGCATCGGTTCGGCCATTGCCGCCGCGCTGTTTGTGGTGTTGGTTGGGTTGGACTTGAGCGCGTTGCTGCCTCGGCCTACTTTCCAGTCTGCACCCGTCATCGCGCCATCCCCCCAAGAGGCCCCTCAGCCCGTGCTGCTGGCAACGCAGCTCGGCATCATTGAAACCGTGCAACTCACCGGGCTGCCACAAGCCCCGCGCAGCCCACAACTGGCAAGCAGCGACAGTGGGGCAGAAGCCGCAGTTACTGCGCCGCAAGCCCGCGCCACCAAGTCGCTGAACTCGCTCAGCAAACTGACGCCGACGATGATCGCTACTGCCATTCCCACTGCGTTAAAAACAGCGATTGCGCTAACCCCCGTGCCAACATTGGCCTCGGTGGTGCCAACGGATGTGAGCCAGACTTGGGCAACTTGGCCGCGTCTACTGGCGGGGCTTGTGCTGGCGTTTGGTGCAGTATTGGCTTTCCTAGGGTGGAGAAAATAGCTCAAGCCAACCGTGCGCGAATGCGGGCAATATCCTCGCTACTCACTCCGCCATCCAGCAAATAGCGCTCCGCGCCACCAAACTGCTCGTCTAAATGAGCTTGAATCTTCAGCATGTTCGCAGTGCCGCTCAGCAAGTTGTTCAGCACATGCTCTTTGGTCGTCTCATCGCTGAATCGCACCAACAGGGCTTGGTTTAGTTCTTCCAGGTGTGTGTTGCTCTCGTCGTAGTCCTCGGCAATGGTTTGTTGGGGCACACCGGCCAACGCCAGCAAAAACATGCTCACCAAACCGGTGCGGTCTTTGCCTGCGTAGCAATGAAACAACACGCCGCCCTCTGGCGCGTGCGCAATCGTCTGCATGGCCTGCACGATCCGGTTGCGGCTAACCTCCAGCATTTTTAAGTTCCAGACCAACATGCCTTGTTGCTCAATCGCCCCATCCAGCACCGCGTGGCTCTCTGGGTTAATCAGCGGGAGATGCACAAAGTTCAACTCATCCGTGCCATGAAAAGGGTTTGGCTCGCTCGCCAACTCTTGAACTGACCGCAAATCAATCACCGTTCGTACGCCGTGGCCGTGCAGGCTGGCTTTGCCTTTGGGGGTGAGGCGATACAAGTTGTCCGCCCGCACAAACGCACCCCAGCGCGTGCGCCCACCTTGCGCTGTCTCATAGCCGCCCAGGTCGCGGGCGTTGTAACAAGCATCAAAGTCTAATTTGCGATTTTTAATTTCCGAATTTGGAGAGTTTTGATTAGAAAAAGTATTCACCCCGCAATCGTAAACCAAATTGCATCAAGGCCGCGTTAAGCGTTAGGTTTGGATGAGGCGTGCGCGGAGTGATTCAATCTCATCAGCCTGCAATCCAATCTCGCCCAAATACGCCGCTGCGCCGCCATAGCGCGCATCCAGATGCGCCAACACCTGCAGGGCATTCTCCGGTGGGCATTGCTGATCTTGCACCACTTTCTCTCGCTCAATAGGGTCGGTAAATTGGCTCAGGTACTGCTCAAATTCGGGTTTCAAATACTCCGCACTGATGGCGTAATCTGCCGCGATGATGTCTGCCGGGACTTCGGCTAGAGAGAGCAACACCATCGCCACCATGCCTGTTCGATCTTTACCTGCATGACAATGGAACAGCACTCCACCTTCAGGTGCATGTGCCAGTGCTTGCATCACCCGTTTCATCTCGGGCTGAAAGTTATCGAGAATGTGTGTGTAACCCAATTCCTCGTCGTAGTTGGGTGCGCGTTCGGTCCACGTCTCCCACGAATCACCAAACAACGACACAGGCACAAATTGCACCGCTCCTGTCTGCGTCGCAAACGGATTAAGATCCATCTCCAACTCAAACGGCCAGCGCAAATCAATCACCGTGCGCACACCGTAATCCAGCACGGCTTGCACGCCTTCTGGCGTTAGTCGCCTCAAGTTATCCGAGCGCACGAATGATTTCAGCCGCGTTTGGTGTCCATTCGCCGTCTCATAGCCGCCCAGGTCGCGGGCATTAAATGTCGCCGGAAAATGTAGTTTGTGTTGCGGAATTCTTTGCATGGCTTATTGCCTACTGCGAAACACAAGGTTAGCAAGATATTCTCACTTTGTGAGAGGCTTGGTTTCTCATCTATTTGCCGTGAGTAATATATAAAGACCTATCAGCACCACCACGATGATCACAATTACTTTGAAGTTAATGCCTTGCTTCACTACATCCGACTTTGGCGAAACCGTGGCAGAAACATCACAGATCACTAACTGATTGCCTGCCCGAACTTCGACACTGCCCATTTTGTAAAGGCTTTCGATAACTCGCTCACTGGTGCTGGCGGTCAGAGAAATTGCATTCGTCTTGCCAGCCTGGACGACAATCTCTTTAGGCGAGATCGAAATCCAGGGAGCATCAGGCGAAAGCACAGTTGCTCTCACATCCTTCGAGGATTGATTCGTAAGCGTTAGGCTGCGTTGTGTAGATTGGTGAGAGATATCACCAAACTCGATGCTGCTGTGCGAGAGATGAAGATTGTCCACGACAGGCTGAGAATCAGTATTGGGCCGTAGTTTGACTAACTCATCTTTCCAAAGCGTCAGAGGTGGGCAGTCCGAGAGATTATCGGAGTACCAAGCCGTCTCAAATAGCTTAGCAATCTCTGGCGAGAAGCTCGCCTTCAGTAATCTCGACAAAACGTTGAATCGCTCGCACGGCGACCCTATTTCCCGGGGCTCAAAAAAAGATTCTTGATACGATCGTTTGCGCACAATCGCATCGTGCCAACACAGCATTTCTGCCAGCAGCACTGCGCCCGCAAATCGGTCGCCTTGTGGCCCCCACCCATCGCTGCCTGTTACCAGCCGATGACCATAGCCCGGTGTTGTTCCTGAGGCCTGACCGGTTAAGCCAGCATTTGGCACGAACATGTCTTCGACATCAATTAACTCAATGTCATAGCTCTCTGGGTTCACCATGATGTTGCCTGCAGAAATATCGCAATGCGCCAACCCCATTTTTTCTAACCCAGACAAAATGGTGGCCGAATTTGTAGCAAGTTGCAGGCTGTCTTCGCGTCGCAAGGATGTTTTATCACCTACATACGATCCCCAGGTTCGCCCGGCAATCCATGGCATCAACACGGCGTTCATCAAATCTTTATATTCACTTAATTGAGGGCAATCGGTCGGTTCCCGAATGACTTGCCGTTTGCAAACGGTGAGGCCCTTGATGTTTTGCCACTGCGCCAGATTTTTGCTCGTCGTATAAATACTGTCCAAACGGTATTCGCGGGTGAACACCTTCAAGGCATACAACTCGTCGGGCTTGTCCAGCCGCCTCTGTTTTTTGGCAACCCGATAAGCCATCCCCTTTCTTCCTGCGGCGCAATGCACCATTTGAATTTTTACTTTAGGCAGGTCTAGCGGCTGAAACTCGTATTCAGCACCAGCTATGGTGACGGTGTCTCCGATCTGTGGATCAAATTTCATGGGCTGACTCCTTGCAGCGTAGGGGTTGGGATTGCTGTGAGCGTTAATGTTGTTGGGGGTGTCGTTGATGGGAGTTCAATCACAATCGTCTCAGTTGGGTTTGTGCGCGGTGTTAAGGGAATGAGTGGCGTAATCTTTACAGAGGGTGTGCTGGGGTTGGCAGTAGGCGAGGTGGTTTGGGTTGGCAAAGGAGTTTCAGTGGGGTCTTGTGTTGTAGTAACTGTTTGTGAAAGCGGCGTACTAATAAAAATTTTTGTTGCTGTTATTGCTGCGGCAGAAAGTTCTGTGTCGGTTGCCTTAATTGTGACGGTGGGGGTTACGTCGCCTGCGCTTTCGCTCAGCAGCTGGTTTCCCAAAAAAACTGCCCACACAACAGCCAACAAGGCCACAAGACCGACAAACAATTGAGGGACACTGATACCTTGTTGAGCTGGAACTTGATACTGACACTCTGCCCACTCACTCACCCGTTTGTCATCGTAATTAAGCGCACGAACGCGTAGTTTGATATCTTTTAGCCCCCTGCTCAGTAGCAAATCTACATGCACTACTTTCTGTTTGCCTTGTGAACTGTATTCCTCCCCCCAATTCCGTTCCACTTCGTAGGCATCGGCTTCAGGCACTGGTAGCCATTCCACTCTGATGGCTTTCTTTCCAAACACAAGCTCCAGCTTAGGAGATTCAAGTCGAATTGGGTCTGGCTCTGGTATCAGGCCATGTCTCGTAATGACCTCAAAAATTGAGATGTCATCGCTGCCTTCGAATTCGCTTTCTTCTTTAACTAGCGTTTGCAACGCATCCAGCGAGAGCGGCCTCTGGAGCCTATCGGCAACTTTGTCCAAGCCATCTGTGTATGCACACACCCTGCCGATTGCGTGAAATGATCCAGCCCACGTCTGAAGAGGAGAGGCGGCAGACAACCCACGCTCCGATGACCAGTGATGCTTGTTATCAAAATTCGCTTCTTGAGTGTGGTCGGTGCGCAAACCTTGCTCATCGTATAGCCATACCTTTGAATTGCCTCCCCACGCCAAGAACACACTGCCAGTAGGCAAATCCAAATTTGGCAACCGGATAAATCCACACACCACTGTTGTTTCACTGCCCTCTAATCTCATGCCTTCCAGGGCATCAATCGTAATAGCATGCAGCCCAGGTTTGAGGGGATGATTTTTAATTTTATTCTTTGCGGGTTCGACCAAAGTTAGCAAAAAATCGCTGACCTCTTTCTGAAAATGACTTTGTGCCTCAATACGATCAAGTTGGTTATTGGCGTTGTCTAGCCTCCATGCGCTCCACAACCAGTCAACAAGGTTTTCTCCAACAATCCGAGCCGCAATATCGCCAAAAAAAGATTGTCCCACGCCATCACACACCACAAATGCCACTTGGGTCGCATCTGCACGAAACGCCAGATAGTCCTGACTCTTTGTGTTGCTCCGTCGCGAGTCCGACGAGCGTGCGTAGCCATATCGCACCGTGTAATGGTCAAATGGGATCATTGTTACGTATGCGTCTTCAAACTGCGAAACAGATTGGGAAGCAGTGGACACAATAGGAATAGAAGTTGAGTTGGATGGTTTCATTGGCATTGAGGTACAAATCTGCCGTATTAAGAATTTAAGAAACGACACCACAAATCTCGCAATTTGGTACATTTGCCCGATTGCAGCGCAAGCCCATATCACGCCAAACTACGAGGTTCTATACAAACTCTGAATTACGATTTTTCTGTTTTTGTGGCGCAAGACACTTGGAAGGCCAGTCTGACCAGATCAACTGAAGTGCCAGGGTAAAGCATCGCCGTGCCCGCTCCAATTTGGTAATCGCTTTTTTTAGACATGGTTTGGGCATATGATGCAGGGACAGCTGATGACAGGCTCAACAATTTGTTGGCATACGGGTTATCTGGAAAATTGATCGAAAATGGAAACCCTTCCCATGTGCTCAGATCTTCTGGCAAATCAACTGGTTTGTCGGAGATGTAAATATTTTCTACCAAAACATGTCCATCTGGCACGCGCATGTTCATAATCTCTTTGACAACAGACGTAGGATCACAACCGGAACTGAACTCTCCATCAGTCAAATGACACACTAACGGTGCAGGAAAAGTATCCTGGCTGCCCGGAACGCCGACTTGCATCTTGGGCAATTCACGTTCCAACAGTTTTTTAGCTTCGATAAAGGCCGCTTTGGTATTTGTTGCCTTATCAGCCGATATATCGGGAATTCCAGTTTTCATTACTTCGGCAATAGATTTTGCACCGCTATATACATCGTGCACTTTGTCTGAATAAATGTATAGCGCAATACGATATCGCGGCGAGATGATGTCGCCTCTCATCGAACGCGCATTCATAGTTTGAATAGCTTTTCTGAAATTTTCCTCAGCCACCTCAATACGTTTTTTGGGTCCATTGCGCGAACTCATGGTATCGCTCATCGAACCACTCACATCAATCAAATAGATAATCAATGCAGGGAATCCAGAATTAGCTTCGGCAATATAGGGGTCAGTACCCGATGCCGATGGCGCACCGTCCAGCAGGATCAACCGCAGTTCTGAACCAGACACGACCTCGGCCATACTCAGCGTCTCGTCATGCCTCAATTGTCTAGGTCCGTATTTAACTGCGTATTGCTTGGTAGGAAGATTAAGCAACGACCAGACTCGTTCGACGAGCTCGGTTGCAGTCCATTTGCTTGGCACTTCAAATGCTTTTGAAAAGCCGGTTGGTGTGAAGATTTTTACTTGAATGGTGCTCATGGGGGTTATCTCCAAGTGGTTTTAAGGCGTGTTTAATCAAAACGGGAACGCTAAATCTTGTTGAACGTCAGTGGGGGTTCGGATGAGTCATTGGTTTCGTTTGTGGTGCTGATGTTTTCATCATCTTCATCACGCAACACAATCACCTCGCCTTCAATTGCGTCATCATTGTTGTTAGTATTCTGAGATGAGGAGTCAGAAGATGCGCTTCCAGAAGGCTCTTTAGGTGCTTTAATCCTGCTTGGCTGATGCGGAAGTGATAGCGGTGTATTTCCGATGCCGCTGGTATTCTTCATAGCAACATTGAAAATATCTTTGATGATGTTGGCTGCATCGGTTTCAAGTAGCTTATTTGGAGCGTTAGCAATTCCAATCATTTGGAGCAATCGCTCATATCGTTGTGTATCGTTGGTATCCAGTTTGCCTAAAACACTCCCCAAATCATCTGGGTTGTTGGCCAACATCATAGCGAACATAGCTTCTCGTCCTGGTGCAGTGCCACCAAGTAAATCGCGATAGAACGCAATTCGTTCGCCCTTTTCGTTGCGGCTGGCCCTTTCCACCTTGCCACGTAACTCGATGAGCGCAACTTCGTCTTCCAGCCTCGCCTTTTCTAAAGCATTTGCACGTGTCTTAGCATCCAAATCCAACCCAACACGCACTTTGATGAGACGAATGCCAAAGCTTTCGCGATTGTCAGTAACAAACCGATCAGCCATGTTTTGAGCTTTAAGTTCTGCTTCGTCTACGCTGCCAATTGCATGCTTACGGCTTTCGGATTTGAGGGAAATGAGAAGGTCGCGCCACGCTAACTCTTCGGTTTCAACCAAAGAAGATTTGGAAAGCTGTTGACTATCCACGGCCTCATATGCAATGACTACACTGGCCTTAAACACATCAATGCGCCCCAAGGCGGGCAAATCTGCATCATGCACAGCCTGTTGCGGCAATCGCTCGCGCTGAATGTCCGATAGCTCCTTCGAAGATTCGATCAATACGTGGACTCGGTTAAGCGTTAACCCCCATAGCTGAAACTTTGTACTGTTCACCAATCGCTCCACCGCAGCTTCTAAATTTTTGTATTGCTCCGGCGGAAAGCTCTGGCTTTGTCGGCGCAGCATGGGTTCAAGTTCGTTCTTAATTCGGTCTTCGGTGTCGTCTACTTTGTGTTCAACGATTTGCACCACATCCTCAACCTGATACTCAAAATCTATACGCACTGGGAAACCCACTCGCGAGTTGCTGCTGGGCAATTTCACTTCCCACGCCATACGGTGCGGGCGCTGATCCACAATAGATAACACGCCGCCGCGATCTCCTCAACCTGTTTGTTCGCCTGGGCCGAGGCGACGCACCAACCGACCACTTTTGTAAATAAGCCCTGTTGAACCGGGCGGCACGTTTACTACAGACAGAAAGGTCAAATTCTTTCGATCAATGATTGGGTTATGTGACATAGTCTTATCCTTTGAATAATTGAATGGCTTATCGCAGCATCTTGGCCTTAATTCGTTGCGCGGTAGGAATAGGTTGTCGGGGACGGGTGGCCCAGTTGTGAATGTATCGCTCAAGCCGATCCATCAATCGGTCTTTCTGGGCGCTGTAGACAAATAGGTCTGGTCGCATATCTCTCAAAAATCGGATCAGATAGGCATCAGCTTTAGTCGAGCTATTCATCGTGGTAAACCAATGCTCCAGAACACTTTTGCCCGTTTCTTCTAGCGAAGTAGACAACAACACATACTGAAACAGGTCTTTTATGGCCGCTCGATAACTCGTGTTTTCATCTGTCCCCAGCTTGAGCATGATGGGCATATTGACAGGAACAGCCCCATCAGAAGGTTTCTGGGTGGTGCCAGTATTGGTGTTACCGGCGGCGTCGGCCTCATCGCGGCTCAAATCTGGCGCAGCAACTGCTAGCGGCACGAATAGTGAGGCGGCCACCAGCGCAGTAGGCACATGATTCGATTTCAGCCAAGCCAATACACTTTTAGCAGCTTGCTCAAACACCTTGAGGAAATACTTGGGTTGTCCCACAGCATCATCCAGCAGGGTGGTGATGGCATTCAGGGTGCTATCAAGCAGGTCGAGTGAGAGCGCAATGCTAATTTGGTCATTGCTCACCGAACCAATGATGGATTGCCAACATGCAAATGCGTCTGCTGGATACCGAATGCCCACTGTCGTAAAGGCTCGGGCTGCCGCCCACCTCAGTTCAGCATCATCGCTATCCGTCCACCGTCGCAGCATCTCCAGCACCGGCTGTTGCGCAGATTCACTTTCGACTGCCTTTCCCAATGCATTAGCAATTGCCGAGCGATACATTCGTCCATCTTGCTTGGCCCAATCAAACAACACTGGGCGCAACATCGTGAAGTTAATGGTGCAAAGTACTCCTACCGCAGTAGCAGCACGAATGCGCATATTGGCTGTGCCCTGAGATGACCAATCCGAGAGCCAAGTAATCAAGTGAGCCTGTGCATCCGGATAGTCCTCCCACAACATTTTGAGCAGTACTAGCGGGTAAGCCGAGTTGTCCAAATTGACGACTTGAACTGGGCCGTCTGGGCTGCTCTGCGTGGTCACAGTGGCTTTGGCTCGCTTGATGCGAGCGCTGACCTTGTTTTGATTGGCAAATAGTGAAGGGGCAGGGGCTGCGGATGTAGACAGGCCGGGGGGATTAGGTTGCGAAAAGATGTTCTGAGGTGCAGCGGCAGTTGCGGGATCGGACGGCTTTATGCGCTCATATAAATCATCCGATGCAGCAACAACCATATGCATGGGCGCACCATTGAACACCGCCAGCGAGATGCGCAACGCACGATCTTTTAAGTCGTCTCCAGCACCATCAAACCAACTTTCAACATCGGTGTCAGTTTCACGAGGTGTATTTGAGGCCTTGTAGTTATTGGAAGCCGTGTTGCGTATTTCTCTTTCGGTATTGGCCGAAACCTGCTGACGCGAAAACTCTTGCTCAACACGCGTGGCTAAGTCGGTCAACGTCGTTTGCTTTTCGAATCCAGAATAATTTACGATGAGGATGCGTATAAAAAACACTAACGCAGATTGTTTGTTGCTTGGCAGTTTCTCCGTGGCGATAAAGGCAATAAATTCATCAACCAACACATTTGGCGGGCTGTCCCCAGGCAATCTAGTTTTAAGGTGCCGTATTTCCCCTGCACCGAACAAAGATGAAAGATGCTTGTGATTTGAGAATTCGTCACATTCTAAGAAGACTTTACGACAAGCAGTGACCAATTCCTGGGGCAAGCTAAGCTGAATGTCAATGTCATAGTTGGGCTTTGCATTAGAGGTCTTATCACCTTTCTCAGAACCGGGCGACGGTGAAGAAGACGAACCCGACGAGACAGTTGAACCCGTAGACGCATTCGGGACCGTAGAGATGTTAGAAGCGTTAGGCGCGGTTGATCCTGATGATGCGGCGTTGGTCGTATCCGTGCTAATTGATTGATCTGCCATGACATCTCCCCAAGAACATCAAACAAATATGTGATCGCGCTACATGATGAAATCCCTCTCGCTTTGCAATCGCTTGCAATTTAATAGATGATTAGTCGCGCCAGCGCACACTAGGCCGCAAACTTTCAACCACCGCTACCAATTCATCTGTCCGGCCTCGCCGGTCTAGTAACTTAATCAAATAAAGCGCACGTGCCGATGTGCCTTCGCCAGCCAGTCCCTCATAGCCAAAATCCAAGTTCAATGCCAGACAAAGCTCTGTAATTTCATCAGGGCTGAAATGTTTCACTAACCGGTCGCGGAAAGCAAGGAGAGAGTTTGCCCCAATTGGGTCTAATGTGCTATTTTTGCCCTTCTGTTCACTTGGTTTTTGGCCAGACTCTCCGTAGAAATATTGGTCTACTTTTCGCCCTAGCTCAGTCAGTCGCGCCTCCATTTCTGAGCCTGTATATCGCTCGGCTTGCATCTTCAAAAAAAACAGAAAGGCCGATTGGCCATCCGCCAGTTTTTCTGGGATAAGGTAGGCCAGAAAACGATCAACTTGACTGGACAAAGCGGTATCGCGTGGCAGACGCACCCGAAATGGCTTCAACTCGCTGCTGCTAAAAAGGGCAGCCAAGTGGCTGGGTGTGCCAAATTCCTCGCACTCCAAAAAGGTTTCACGGCACTGCATTAACAATTCACTTGGCAAAGAAAAGGGTTTGTTTGTCATGGTTTTATGTTATTACTCGTCATGTCCGTCTGTGTATAATTCCGCCCCGTCAGCAGACAGTTATCAAACCTTCCTCGATAGCTCAATGGCAGAGCAACCGGCTGTTAACCGGTAGGTTCCTGGTTCGAATCCAGGTCGAGGAGTGTCAACGGATCGCAACGGATAAACGGATGAGCACATCTCATCCGTTTATCCGTTTTCCATCCATTCACTTTAATGACTCGCGCCACGCAACGTATTCTTCAACAACATCGCAATCGTCATCGGCCCCACGCCGCCTGGCACTGGTGTGATTGCGCCAGCCACGCCGCTCACGGCCTCGTAGTCCACATCGCCCACCAAGCGGCTGCCGTTTTTAGCGGATGGGTCTGCAATTCGGTTGATGCCCACGTCAATGACCGTTGCCCCCGGCTTTACCATCTCCGCCGTCACAAACTTGGCCTTGCCGATAGCGGCTATCAAAATATCCGCCTCGCGCGTCACCTGGGGCAAGTTGAGCGTGCGGCTGTGGCATACCGTCACCGTCGCATCCCGCCGTAACAGCATGAGCGCTACCGGTAACCCCACAATGGTGCTGCGGCCCAGTACCACAGCGCGCCTGCCTGCAATCTCAATCCCGCTGCGCGTCAGCAACTCAATGCAGCCCTGCGGCGTGCAGGCCTCAAACATCGCCTCTTTGCCCTTCACACCCAGCAGCCCCAAGTTGGCCGGATGAAATCCGTCCACATCCTTGTGCACCGGTATAGCCTGAATCACCGCATCTTCGCTAATCTGCGGCGGCAGCGGCATCTGCACCAAAATGCCATGCACATCGCTGCGCTCAGCCAACTCACGCACCAGCTTCAATAAGTCATCTTGCGAGGTTTCCTTCGCCAGCTCATAGCCAAACGAGGCCATGCCCACTTCCAAGCATGCCTTGTGCTTGCTCCGCACATATGCATGCGAGGCTGGGTCTTCGCCCACCAGCACCGTCGCCAGACCCGGCACCACACCGCGCTCGGCCTTCAGCTTCGCCACGCCCTCTTTTATTTCCGCGCGTATCGCAGCGGCAATTTCGGTTCCGTTAATAATTTGCATTTGGTGATTGGTGATTGGTGATTGGTGATTGGTGATTGGTGATTGGTGATTGGTGATTGGTGATTGGTGATTGGTGATTGGTGATTGGTGATTG
>JAYTNY010000038.1:0-5867 GCA_043748055.1 Roseobacter sp. | reverse complement strand
TTCTGGAGGAACGCGGCGATATGAATCGTGGTTCGTTATTCAGCCAGTCGTTTGATTTGGCGCTGGAGCCTGGTACGCACCGACTGGATGTGTTGTGTTGTGCGGTGGGGCTAATAAAAGGCGATTGGCAAATTGGGAATGCCAACATGACTCATGAGAATAAAGGCTTGTGGGGCAGCGCCTTGTGGAATGGGCACCCAATCAAAAACAAATGGGCCATGCGCGCTGGTTTGGTATATGAGCGCGCAGGGTCGCGGTTGCCCCAACCACTGACGCGCAAAGAGGTAGGCAAGCCGCTGCGCTGGTATCGCACCACGTTCTCGCGGCCAGCCGGGCAGGCCTTTGCGGTGGATTTGGGTAGCATGACCAAAGGTATGGTTTGGGTGAACGGGCATTGCCTGGGCCGCTACTGGCTCATCCCCGGCACGGGCAAGAACTCCGAATTCATCGCGGGCAGCCCCATCTTAGACGTGGATGTGGGCCAGCCCACCCAACGCTATTACCACCTGCCTGCCGATTGGCTGGGTGAGCACAACGAGTTGGTGGTGTTTGAGGAGTTGGGTGGCGACCCAGCGGGAGTGAAGGTGTGTGAGCGGAAGTAAGGCGTAACGTAAATCAGTACAATATCAAGCATGACACAAGCAGCAATTGAGACAAGGCTGAACGAGGTGATTCGTGGCTTGCCCTTAGAACGGGCTATCGAGGTGCTGGACTTCGCCCTGTTTTTGTATCAACGTACCGACAATTCATGGGAAGGCCTGAATCGCTTGGTGCTTGATTACGACCCCAGCGAAGTCACCAGCCGCGAAACCATGTTGGCTTCTGAGGCTGTTCTAGTAAAAGAGTGGGATACACCCGCAGAAGATAAAGCTTGGGCGAACCTATGAAACGCGGGGATGTCGTCGTTGTTCCTTTTCCATTCAGAGAAGCGGTGGGAGCCAAGTTGCGACCTGCACTCGTTCTGGTTGAACTTCCGAATAACGAGGCCGTGCTGTGCATGATTACCTCGTCTGAAATTGTCGATGGATTTTCGATCCCTCTACTGGTTTCTGATTTCACACATGGCGACTTGCCGCACAACAGTTACATCCGCCCTAATCGCTTGTTTACTGCCGATGTAAGCCGTGTGCAACGAGTTCGCGGCACCATTGCTAAACAAAAGTTGCAAGAAGTCTTAGTGCGTGTCGTCGGAATGTTTTCTTCGCCTTAGCATGCGCGAGATTCAGAACAATTTAGACAATATCTACCGCACCGAATCGCGCCGCATCCTCGCCACCCTCATCCGCTTGCTGGGCGATTTTGACCTGGCCGAAGATGCGCTGCACGACGCTTTCCGTGTGGCGATGGAGCAGTGGCCGCGCGAGGGTATCCCCGCTAACCCACGGGCATGGCTTGTTTCGACCGGGCGTTTTAAGGCCATTGACGCGCTGCGCCGCCGTGCTAAGTTCGATACGCCTCTGGAAGAAATTGCCGAGCGGTTGGAACATGACACGAAAGCGGATATTGGGCAGGACGATGCGCATGATGTTGAAGACGACCGTCTGCGGCTGATCTTTACCTGTTGCCACCCGGCGCTACCGCCCGAGGCCCGCGTGGCGTTGACGCTGCGCGAGGTGTGCGGGCTGACGACCGAGGCCATCGCGCACGCCTTCCTCACCAACCCACCCACGCTGGCCCAACGCATTGTGCGGGCCAAAACCAAAATCCGCGATGCGCACATTCCGTATGAAGTGCCGGAGCGGACCGAATTGCCCGACCGGCTGGAAACCGTGCTGCAAGTGGTTTACCTCGTGTTCAACGAGGGCTACGCCGCATCGTCGGGTGAGGCGCTGGCGCGGCCTGATCTTTCTGGCGAGGCCATCCGGCTGGGGCGGCTGCTGGTGGGGCTGTTGCCAGAGCCGGAGGCGCAGGGGTTGCTGGCGCTGATGTTGCTGCACGAATCTCGGCGGGCGGCGCGGACATCCGCAGAGGGCGACATGGTTGTGTTGGAGGATCAGGACCGTGCGCTGTGGAACCGGGAATTGATTGCGGAGGGGACAGGGCTGGTAGAGCGGGCGTGGTCGTCGGGCCAGATCGGCCTATACACCCTTCAAGCTGCTATTGCAGCGGTGCATGCCGCAGCGCCCACGGTTGCCGCCACCGACTGGGCGCAGATTGTGGGCTTGTATGACCTGTTGGCGCAGGCAGCCCCATCGCCCGTAATTGAGTTGAACCGCGCCGTGGCCGTGGCGATGCGCGATGGCCCGCAGGCAGGCCTGGCGTTGATGGATGCTATTTTGGCGCAGGGGGATTTGGCAAATTACTACCTGGCGCACGCGGCGCGGGCAGATTTGTATCGGCGCTTGGGCCAGACGGCGGAAGCCCGAGTGGCCTACCAGCAGGCGCTTAAGCTTACACAGCCAGGGCCGCAGCGGCGGTTTTTGGAGAGGCGGCTGGGCGATTTGGTCGGCTGAATCGGCGAAAAAAATATTTCAAAACTCGTCTGGCCTGGTGTCGAATTAGGCCCTCGCCAAACGACTACTTGATAACAACTATTGAGCCAGAGGTGACTTTCTGGCTCCCTATTTCTTAAGGAGAAAAATAATCATGCAATTCTTTGTTTACGACCCCGACTCGAACTCGCAGGCAGCAACAACGCCCCCCACGCCAGAGGTGATGATGGAAATGGGGAAGTTTGTTGCGGAGGCAACGCAGAGCGGTAAGGTGGTTGCGACCGGGGCGCTGCTGCCGCAAGGAACGCGCCTGAAGCTGTCGGACGGGAAATTTACGGTAACGGATGGGCCTTTCATTGAGCTGAAAGAGCTGATGGCCGGGTTTGCGGTGATTAATGCAGATTCGCTGGAAGAGGCGCTGGAGTGGTGCAAGCGATTCCGGAAAATTGTTGGTGATGGCGAATCTGAGATCGTTCGGTTGTTCGGGCCGGGAGACTTCGGCCACGAGTGAAATTCAATAATAGACATTATCGGGAAGAGCCACGAAGGGCACGAAGATGCACGAATTCTTCGTGAAACTTCGTGATCTTCGTAGCAAAACCCTTATTGCCGATAAAGTCCAATATTCAGGTAGATTTTTTTGAAGGAGAAATCAAACTCATGCAAGCAACTGTTGGAAACGTAACGGTCGCAACGACCTCCAAACTAGCGCTGTGGGCCGGGCGCGTCATCAGCGCCCTGGCAATCTTGTTCTTAATTTTCGACGGCGGCATAAAGCTGATGCAGCGGCCCGAGGCGGTGGAGCCGACGGTGAAGTTTGGCTATGCAGCCAGCCTGGTGCCCGTTTTTGGAATTCTCGAATTTCTGTGCCTGGCGCTATACCTCATCCCGCGCACGTCTGTGTTGGGTGCCATTTTGATGACCGGCTACTTGGGCGGTGCCATCGCTACTCAGGTGAGGGCCGGAGGCGATACGTTTTCGCTGGTCTTTCCGCTCATCATCGGTGCGCTGGTGTGGGGCGGGCTGTTCTTGCGCAATAGCCAACTACGCGCGCTGGTTCCGGTGCAGCGTTAGTAGAGACGCGATGCAAAAGCATGAAGTACTTACTTCTGGCTTACAAAGACGCTTGCTGGTGGGATGCGCTCCCCGCCAGCGAGCGTGCTGCCTTTGAGGACGCACGCCTCACCAACGACGAGATGTTGCGCCAGGGCGGTCACTTGCTTGCTGCGGCAACGCTGCACAGCAACAGCGCCATCACTACTGTGCGGGTGCAAAACGGTGAGGTGTGTGTTGGGAGCGACTCACGCCTTGAGACGACGGAACTACTGAGCAGCCTCTTCTTCATCCACGCCAGAGACTTGAACGAAGCGATTCAGGTGGCCGCGAAGATGCCGCAGGCGCGCAGTGGGCCGATTGAGGTGAGGCCGATTGACCCATGATTGTTGATCACAAATGTCGCTCACTTGCTAAACCCGTTTGCTGTGGTGAAGCTATCTCCGTAATAACTCGAATTCGCTTGGTAAGATGAATTGCTGATCCCTTGAATTCGGGCACCGACCGCGCTACAGCTAATCGTCACGGTTTTGTTAAACGAATTAGGCAAATTTACGATTTGGTTTTGATTGTTGTTATTGAGAAAAACGGCGACTGATGCGTTGGCACCCAGAGTAAAGTTTTTTGAATTTGCGGTGAAAGGGGCTAGCGCATTGACATCAAATTTTGCGTTTGGCTCACCTTCATAATCCATAGTGCAGGTGGTGCTTGTGTTAGTTAAGTTAGACACTTGCCAGCCACCTGCCAAGCCGCCGATGTTGCGTGGAACATGTGGAAAGACAACCACGTTTGTGGCGGTGTTTGTTGAGCCATCATCTGGCAATGCGCTATAGGTTGAGCCATAGCCCACTTGAGCTACGGGTATGGGTGGGCAAGCGGCTGACCAGCATGTGCCTCGGTTATCCTCATTAACGATGGCGATGATGGATGCGCCAGAAGTTGTGACAATTGCACTCCCAAAACGCTTTTCGACCGTAGCAATATCTACCGCAGCTATCGCGGCAATGTCTTTGGCGTAGGGCGCGTATACAGCTCCAGGAGCAATCAAAGGTGAAGTAAAGTTGTATGTGCCGTTTGGGATACTTGGAAAGGTGAATGCGATATTGACGGTGATAGAACTGTTACCGAGGTTTTGAATGCTGATGCCACTGTTGAACCCATAATAGTTGCGGACAAAGCGTGGCACAACTAATTTTGTTGCACCACCATTGAAGGCGTTGTAACTGTGGAACTGAGAGTTCTGATAGATATTGGCGCTGTTGTAAAACGCAACGGATGCAACGATTCGGCGGCTACCCGTGCTGGCGGTTGTAATTATTGCACTGCCCATAAAACCGCCGTTGTCATCGGTTGGCAAAGAAAGGTTGTTGGCTTGGTAAAGCACTCGGCTGCTTCTTGCCGGAATCGTAATGTTTTCATTGGCATTGGCGGCACTGCCAGTCCGTTTTGTGTAGGCAACCGTAACTGATGCATCGGTTAGTCCCATATTTTGAATGGAGATATAAGAATTCCATGTGCTGGCAAAATTCCGCATCACTTGAGGAACATAGAGCGTGTCGGCTGAATCGGTATAAACACGTAAGCCATTGGCTTCGCCTATGCGGGCAGGGGTGCCGGTTGTGCCTATGGGACCATCGGTTCGCACGGTTTTTTGGTAACAGCTAATCCGACTATCGGAATTGACGTAGGTTGAGCCGCTCAACGAGGTCGGTGCGCCACCACCTCCATTAGGCAAGTAATAAACGACCGACGCGCCTGGTGAGCGAGGCGTTGGATCTTCATAGATTGTTGCTGCGGTTGAGTTTTCGGGGTAATGCACAAGGCTTAACAGTGCATTGCTGGTATCTGGGTTTGTGCAGGTGATTTCACTGACAAAATAACCTACGGGTGCCTGGGCTGCTGCCGGACGAGCAACCGCAATACTGACCATGAGGCCAATGACGCATAGCCAAGGAATCGTCTTTTTCACAATAACCTCCTTTATGAGATGATGAACAAGTTAAAAATACAACGGGCGTTAATTCTTGGCGAATGAAATGGCAATACAGCTAATTCCCGCTTGGTGCGCACACAAATTAACTGCAACCTTGCGCGCCGTTGCAGCCTGGCGCGCAGTCCAATTTTTCTGGAATGCACCGATCGTCTCTGCTTTCGGTGAACCATTGGCAAACACGTCCCACGTTGGCCCAATCCCTCCGCTCAATACATCCCAGGGTTCATTGGTATTCGGGCTGTCATGAATATCCCAGAGCGCGGCGGCCACCGCAATTTCGGAATAAGGCCCTAGGACATCAGTTGGTTGTGCGTTTTCAAAATCAATGACTGTAGTGCCATTGCTAAACACGTAGTTACCCGTGTTGCGAATCCATGCTTGAAGATAAT
>JAYTNY010000037.1:0-21355 GCA_043748055.1 Roseobacter sp. | reverse complement strand
TGTGTACGGCGGTGCGCCGCCGTCGTGGCAATGGCAATGACGATGAGCAGCAGGAGGCTGCCCACACACAAGCCGATGAACGAGAGCGGTGTGATGAACGGTGTTGCCGCCTCGGCAGGAGCAGGTATGGCCGTCGCTGCTGGCGTAGGCAATGGCAGTTGGGTAGGTGGGATGGGTGAAGGGGGTAACGGTGAGGGTGCTGCTGGCAATGTCGGCAGCGCAGTTGGCAAGGCAGAAGGCAGAATGGGGATGAGGGTGAGAGTTGGCTCAGGGGTGGTCGTTGGCGTAGGTTGGGGTGTAGACGATGGCACAGGTGTCAACGTCGGCGTAGATGTAGGCGTTGATGTGGGCAGCGAAGTGCTTGTCGCGCTGGGCAATGCGGTCCCTGTCACCGTGGCGGTAGGTGTCGAGGGCACATCCACTATCGGCGGCGAGTTGAGTGGGGTTAGCGACTGTGCCAATCCGTCCAACGCATCAAGTGTCTTAATTTCTGTCGCTACACCGCCGGTGCTGCGGGCAAACTCGCGCCAAACCGGAACCCACTCCGCACGGTTGGCCTCGCCGATTAGCACCACCACAACCGGAATGCCACGCTGTGAAAATTGTTCAGCAATCTCAAGGAGCGTGTTGGCATACGCCTTGCGTGCAGCCAGATCGCTGCGGCTCACCGGGTCGGGGATGCCATCCGTAATCAGCACCACATCGCTGATCGGCTCGGTGTCGCTCAGCACGGTGGTCAGCATTTGCTCAAACGCTGTGGCTCCCAGCGATTCCCAAGTCGGCAGCCCGGCCTCCAGCTTTGCATCCAGCGTGGGGTCTTGCAGCGAGATTGTTGGGAGGGCGCTGCGCCGGATCGCCCCGAATGCATCCACGCGCACTGTGTCGTCCGCGCCACCGGCGGCATAGTCGGCTTCCCGCAGGTGTCCAGCCACCGTCTTGGCTGTGACGCGCATCAATGCTCGCGTTGCGGCGTTGTTCATCACCGAGCCGCTTTGGTCTACCAACACCAGGTGAGTACGGCTCGAAGCGGTGTGTGTTTGCGCACCGAGTGTCAATGCGCGTGTGCGTTGGGCAAACCAGCTAAGCCCGTAGAACAACAGCCCACACAGTGCGGCTAGAAGAAAGAACACGATAACCAGACAACCCAGCCAGCGTGCCACCAGCCGGGTGATGCTGGGCTGATGCGGTCGTGTTCGTAGGGACTTAAAAAATCGCATATTGCCTCCTGTTCATGAGGCAATATTCTGGAAGTTTTAGAAAATTGGCGTGAGGGTTGAAACGTGCAGCTAACCTGTATCTTTCGTATCTGGCAAACAAAGCCCCACATAAGGTGAACTGGTCATGTGGCCCAGCCCACCTACACACAATGCTGTAGGCTCAAAACCTGATGTCATCAGTAATTTATCAATGCCGATACTTGACGTGGTATTTGACATAGAAGGCAATGATGTGTGGTTTGTAACGATTGGGGGTCGAGCCAGCTTCAAACGAAGCCGTCATCAAGCCAGAGTTTCTCAACTTCTCGGCTATATCCCCAACTATTTGTTGCACTCGGCTGCTGCCAATGGTGTAGTTGGGATCATTCGTCTGCTTAAATCGCTCTTCGGTAATTGCGCTGGCCACATCGGCATAGTTCATATTGCCTGCGGCCAGCAAGCGCGCCACAGCCCATTCGTCTTCATCCAGTGGGTCTGGCACCTGAGGCAGAATCTCCGAGAATTGTTCGGCAACTGTCGGCGAGTAAAACAAATATCCATCGGCCAGCCACGGCAAAACTGACGCATACACTTCTTCAGATTGCCGATCACGCAGGCGGATATATGAGGCGCGCATCCCAACAATATCGTGCAGCGTTTCCGGTTCTACTTTAAGTGCGCTGTGCACAGCCAAACGCGCACTCCCAAACTCATGATGTATTTCCCTGAGCAAGTTAAGCCCAATCTCAGTTGCATCCGGGCGCGGTTGTAACCCCAGGTCTACCGAAATCAAAGCGGGCAATTGGCCTGGGCTCATGGCGTGCAAGCGGCGCATGGCTGTCGCAGGGTCTTGAACAATTTCAACATACCAGTCCGGGTGCTTTTGCGTTACCAAACCAGAAAACCCTTGCAGGGTGCTGGGCAAATCATCCACCATAAACAGCATTCGGCTTTTGAGGAGTGTGCGTGCCGCAGGTACGCTAGCTCTAAGTGTTTTGGGGGACGTTGTTGTTTTTTTCGTCATGCCATACCTCAAGAGAATCTAAATGATCCTGCACGAGCAATTTTTCTGATAGCGGTGGGTCTGGCAACATAGGAATCACCAGCTTTAAGCAAGTGCCTCGTCCCAGTGCCGTCCATGTCCAATCCAAGGCAGCCGCACCGCACAAATCTTCCAAACAATCACCCATATGGATGATGCCGCTCACGTGCGTCTTGCTCATTCGGCTTTCTGGCAGAGAGGCATCGAACCCCTGCCCGTTATCTGATACAACCAGCCAAGCGCAGTTAAACAAGCGGGCGAGCCGAACAAATATCTTCGTCGCATGCCCATGATTCAGCGCATTAAAAACGGCTTCCGTGATTAACCGAAACAAAATAACTTTAAGCTCAAGGCTTTCTCGTTCAACGCGAACATCTATGCGCCACTCCATATCGAATGCAGGCTCTCGGCCTTGGTTTAACGCACTGCGGAAACGCCCCATACTGGCTTCCAGCGATGGATTAGCCACATCCGGTGGGCGCATTTCCTCTGCTTCATACAAGCGATTGACCACGCGCAACATACGCTCACCCAGGTTCTTGAGCTTGGCACGTGTCATCCGTTCCACATCGCTCAGTTCACGGGAAATAGCAGATCGCCCCAGATCTTCCGCGTTCATATACCCGTGCAAGTTGACAGATTGGGTGACAAACGTTTGTTGATATACGGTCAGGCGGTCACCTGCGTTGCGCAAATAGGGCGTAGCTGCGTGCCCAAACGTCGCCAAAGCGCGTTCCAGATCACTCCACAATCCATTGATGAGCTGAGAAAAGCCAACCAGCAGAATGCCATTCGGATGTCTCGCATCGCCAACTGGAATCAGCGCGAGTGCGTTCAATCGCTCTCGCTGCATCCATTGCTTCCAAGCATCTGGCAATGGGTTGTCCGTCATCGTTTTCTCGTGGGTGTTTAGAAACTGAGGTTGCCAGGACCTTATGGTTGTGAATACAGGGCTGTCAACGGTATACAGCGATTCATCAGCCAGTTCCTCATATCGTGCAAAACCATCGGGCAGTGTAGTAATCCGGTCAACCAGTGGATAGCGATTGGCAAAACCCAGCGGCATGTAAGCGACGTTGGAGGACTTGCACATCCGCTTCAGCACCTGTAGCACGCCTGCTGCATTGTTGGTGCTAGTAGATGTGGCCGCTTCTAATTCTTCCTCTAGATGCCGATAGCCCCACATGCTGTCGAATTTGCGTGAGTAATTGGCAAGAAATCGGCTGACCCGGCGCAGCGTCTGTTCATCGCGTAGCGTAAGTCTATGTTGGCTGATGTGCTGCACTACGATGATGCCGACCAGAACAATGTCGTTGCGATCCACATCACGAATAGGTACCTGCAGCTCGGCGACTGTGTCGGTAAAACCACCCTGAACATATTGTTGAGGCGACAATGTCTTAACATTCGACACCAGTATGGACTCACCTGTCTCAACACAGTGATGCGCCAACCCAGAAGTAACTGGAAAGTCACTGATTTTCATCTGTGTCAGACCTTTGCCGGCACTGCCTAGAACCTGGATGCGGCAAGCCTCAAACAGGCGTTCACGTTCTTGCACTGTTCGTGCAGCAACGGCATCGCGGTAATGCGCATCAGGCACCAGAATAAAAGCACGGTGATATCCCAATCGGCGCTGAATTAGTGATGCGATGTTGTTCCAAGCGTTGGCCGGATCATCCTCCATGCGCACCAGGGCTTCAAACAACCGGGCCAGTAAATCGTTTTGAACGCGGTAAACATCGCTGCGGCGCAATGCGTAATACACCGTTAGCAGCACCACGCCCGTCCATATGGCAGGCACAAACGGCACAATAAACGTAGCCAGTTCGCGCCAAAAAAAGCTATCACCAACGAAGTAAGGTTGTCGCACAGATTCGATCAATGGCTTTATCAGAGCCAGTGCGCCAACGTGTCGAACTGGAAAAGCCATGGCATACATAGCGATGCAAGTGTAGGCAATAGCCAACCAACTCAGCCGTGTTGGAATAAAGGGTGATTGGTGAACCGGCCTTTCACGCTCCGAAAATCTTTGCGTGCCCATGATGAGGCCAGGAATAAAGATCGGCCACACGTAAGGAGCCAAAGATTCCGGTAGCTTGAAGTACTCGATGATAAAAATCAGTGCATAGGCGATTAATAATGCAATGCCGCCCTGAAGTCCTTTGAGCGGAGTGGTTTTGTATCGCCTCGCAATTTCCGGGTCATTGTCTTTTAGATACAAGAAGCTCATCCGCACAAATACAAGCACAATGACAACGACGAACCATCCGACCAGCCAGAAGAAGGCCCCGTCTTTGCGCGGCTCAAGGGTCGCCCGTGCAGTCACAACCCATATTCCAGCGCACAATGCAAAGCTCGCCATTGCCACGCCGTAGCGGTCGGCAAAGGTAAGCAGGCCACGTTGTGGATATTCCCTGTGGTTGTCCTCATCCCACTGGTTATGATTCATTTGCAGGCCACCTCCTCAGGCTTTGCATCACCCTGTAAGTGTATCGTTGCATCGTGCGAACTCAATCGCAAAACGCTGTATGTGGCCTGTTAGATATTCATGGGTTACCTTCAGCAAACGGTGTAGGTATGTGGCGCAAATATTCCATGTGTCACGCATGACACGCACCTCGAAATACCCCTTCCAGCAAACTAACGCTTTCAGCAATAGCCGCACAAGCTACCCGCGCATACCGTTGGCGCATTCACGGAGAATGCCATGTCAGGAACCCTAGCCAACCAACTGCGTGCCAGTCTGCTAAAGCCCATCAGCGAACCTGTAGCCGCAGTTCCCGCGCCATCAGCATTGCCGATGCCGACATCGGCAGAAGCAACTCACATTATTCAATCCGTTCTCGAACTGCCGCTCGACTCAATATGTATTGACCCGAGCCAACCTCGCAAATACTTCCCTGCCGATCTGCGCCAACGCGTGGGCCAAGCCACATTAACCGCCGCCGAAGCGCTGGCCGAACTCATCGCCCGCGCCGAGCAACATGCCAACACCGAGGCCTGCGGTTACATGGCCAATGTGCGCCAGCTTGCTCAAAGCATTCGCAGCGTCGGGCTGCAACAGCCCATCTTGGTCGCGTCCGAACGTGACAAACAAAGCCAACCCATCTTTCGCATCGTCGATGGCGAGCGCCGCTTTTGGGCCGTTGCTCTTCTGGGCCAAACCGAGGCCGACCCAACCCCCTATTTCCACATTCATGCCATCTGCCAAAGTGCTCACCTCAGCGCTGATGACACCGAGCGCGCACAATGGGCCGCCAACTTGTGCCGCGACGATGTGCCTGCCATAGACATCGCCGAGGCCATCGCGCGCATTCACCAACGCGCCCAATCCCGCCTAGCCGTAAACCGCGAACATTATTTGCACGAGTTGGGCAGCGATTGGGCCAGCCTTGTGCCCCGCGAGGCCACCCTGCGCCTGACCCAGCACGAAGTCGCCAGCCTCACAGGCCGCGAGATGCAGCGGCGCAACCTATATCGCTACCTCGCCATCGCCGAGCATCTTGCGCCCGATGCCAAAGCCCTGGCCCGCGCCTACAGCGTCAGTCTCAGCCAGTTGCTGCCCCTCATTCGCCAAAGTGCTGCGCAGCAAGCCGAAGCTCTGCGTCGTCTGGTTGGCGTTTCGTCGGCAAACACAAAACCAACACCAACCCAAAACACAGGCCGCCCCACCACGCTGCAACGCAGCATCAACGCATGCATACACCTGGTCGGTGTGCTGCACAAGATGAGTGACCAGCACCTCGCCCACACAGACACCGATAACCGCCGCGCGCTGTTGGACGAATTGCAAACCGCCGCCGATGCCATCGAACGCCTCAAACGCCGCGTGCCAGCAGCTTAAAACAGGCCCTTCGCAGAAAAAATATTGCTCGGCAAATCCCGCACAGTCCTCAAATACAAACCCATGTTGAACTTTGTGCTCTGGCCCAGCCTGCTGGCCCTGTTCGCCAACGCAATCGCCGAGTGGCTTCTGGCTACTAATCTGGATCGGCCCTTTCACGCGCTCAACAAATCTGAGCGCATCATTCGCATTTTGCGTTGGCTACTGTGTTGGTTCGGCTTGTTCATCGCCTATCACATCATCCCCTCACCGCTTCATCTCCTCCCGCTCACACTTTTCAGCATCAGTGCCGCCACCGATCTCGAAACCAAATTTCTGCCGCCCGATACCTTCTTGTATAGCAGCGTGTTGATTGGTTGTGGTGTGGCCTTTCTCACGAATGGCCCCAACGGCTTGTGCATTGCCATCGCCACTCAAGCCATTTGCTTTGCCTTGTGGACATTGGGCGTGGCGTTCTTTAACCTGTGCGATGCCGGTGATATCAAACTATCGATGCAGTTCGGCGCGGCCTGTGGCTCATTGGCATCCGTCGGCATCGCAGGCTTTGTGGTCTGGTTGGTGGCGTGTGGCGTTGTGTTGATGGGTATCGCAATCGGCCTTCGCACAAAGTCTTTCCGAGAAGCCGTTCGGTGCGCGGGTGTACTTCGCCCGCCACAAGGCCCGCTGTTGTGGTGCGGCCTGCTGGTGGCTTCGTTGTGGCAAGCACTCGGAGTCACATTGTGATGAGGCTCACCCTGACCCATCTGGGTCTGCTGCTCACGTTCGGCACACTCGTCGCCGCTGTGCTGGTGATTACAGCACCCAGTGGCGCAATCCAATCACTGACAACGGTCATTACCGTCATCCTGCAACTTGCCGCCATCATCTGCTTCCTCTGCGACACAGATCGCAAACCCCATTGATCTTTCTTCGCATTGCCTTACCCTGCTGCACAGAGTTTTTCTCTATGTGCTGATGCAATCTGTATCAGACCCATCCTCGTGGCAGAGGTAAAAACGCCAGATCGTTTGTCCGCCGTTCATAGTCCGTTCTACAACTGAATCGTGAAACCTTCGTTTGCGCCAGATTGATCCAGATGGGCAATCGTCAGCGCAGTCAGGAGTTTCACCATCGCTCAAAAAGCGCGATGCCAAATAATGCTTTTCTTCGGCGAGTGCTTTCACGGCAGGCTCGCCGATTGTCGTTTCCAAAATTTGGCTGCCGTGACAAATAAAAACGCCCAAGCGCTTTGATTGGACCCTCTGCGCTCGGACGTTCCACAAAATGTGTATGAACACGATACCAAAAATAACCCTGATAGACAAGCCCCCCAGACACGAATTAAGCACCGAGCAACGCCAAGCTGTCGAAGCCTCTGGCCCGTTACTCATTCGTGCAGGCGCAGGCAGCGGCAAAACCCGCGTGCTGATTGAGCGTGTGGCCCATCTCATTGCCACCGGCGTTGACCCCTTCTCGATTCTGGTCGTCACCTTCAGCGTGCGCGCCGCCCATGAGTTACGCGACCGTCTTGATGATTTGTTGCGCCCCGATCAAACGCGGCTCATCACCATCAGCACCTTGCACGCCCTGGGCCTACGCATGTTGCGCGATCACGGCGACCTCGTTGGCTACATTCGTGGTGAAGATGACAAAACGCGCCGCATCCCCGAAGTGTGCAGTCAGGAACGCGCCCACACCATGCTCAATACGCTGCTGCAATCGCTTCCGCCAGAATCGCCCATGCACACTCGCCTCAGTTCAGACGACATCGCCCACATCATCAGCACCGAAAAATGCAACGGCATCACGCCTGCTGGGTTTGCCTCTCGTGCAACCGGCACGCTGCACGAGACGCTGGCCTGGGTGTATGCCGAGTACCAATCGCGCCTCAAACAAGCAGGCCTCGCCGACTTCGATGACCTGATTGCGCAGCCCTTAACCTTGCTCGCCCAAAGCCCAGAGGCCCGGCAATACTACGAATCTCGCTGGACGCACATCCTGGCCGACGAGATACAGGATGTGAACGAAGCACAATACGCCTTGCTGTGCGCATTGGCTGTGCAGCAACGCAACCTCACCCTCGCTGGCGATGATCTGCAAAGCATCTATGCCTTTCGCGGTGCGTTGGGCTGTGAGGTGTTTGACCGCTTCAAGCACGACTTCCCCGAAGCCCATGAGGCTCACTTGCCGCACAACTTTCGCTCCTACGCCAACATCGTCCGCGTCGGCGATGCCTTGCTCGGCACCTTGCGCCCTGGCCAAGAAGCGACGCGCCCAAGTGGTTGCCCGGTGTTTCTGCTGCCCGCCAACAGCGAGCACCAGGAGGCCGAGCGCATCGTCCAAGAAATTACCGATGCCGTTGCAACAGGCTTCGTCCGCCACGACGAATGCGCCGTGCTGTGCCGCACCTGGGCGCAAGTTGACCTCGCCGAGAAGATGCTGCTCAAACACAAGGTGCCGTGTTCCGTCGTCGGGCGCGGTTACTTTTTTGAGCAACCTGAAGTCAAGTTCTTGCTGGCCTGTCTGCATCTCTCGCAAGACATCATGTGCGATTCCATCTCGCTCCTGGTGTTTCTGGATGGGCCGAACTGTTTGCCGAGGCCGCTGCGCAAAACCTTGATGGGCGATGCGCCCGAGTTGCTGGCCGAGCATCTGTTTGATGAGGCGCACCTAAGCCACTTAACCGAACGAGACTGCGAGGTCGTCATCGCCATTCAGCACACGCTGAACATTCTGGGTGAAGGCAAAACCTGCGCCCCGGCTGACTTACTCGGCTTTGTGTTGCAAGAGGGTGGCTTGAATTACAGCCAACACCTACGCGCATTACCCGATGGCGCAACACGGCTTGAGCGCGCCAACGAGTTGCGCAGGTTGGCGCAGTCGTTTGGCAGCATCGCGGATTTTCTCGACGAGATGGATGCGCTCAGCGGCCAGGACCCGCTGGCGTTGTTGGGCCGTGACCGGGTGCGTTTGCTAACCCTGCACGCCGCCAAAGGATTGGAATTCCGGCTGGTGTTCTTCATCGGCGTTGAGGAGGGCCTCATTCCCCATCACAGCGCCACATCTGCACGCAGCCTGAAAGAGGAATTGCGCCTGGCCTATGTTGGCCTCACCCGCGCCACCGAAGTGCTGTGCCTGTCGTTTGCCCGCATGCGCGATGGCAAGGCGCGGCTGGCCTCACCCTGGCTGCGCGGCCTACCGCTGGAGATGCGCCAACGCCCCAACTGGGCGCACATCGCCCAGGCAAACCCCATTGCAATCGGCGGTGCCGCATGAAGAATCTGTATACACCCATGTCTTTGGCTAACGATGTCAAGCGCGATGTGCGCATCTGCGATGTGGCCGCACAGTATGGCGAGGTGCGCCGCAGTGGCCGCCTGCATGTCTGCCGTTGCCTCTGCGGTCAGAACACCGACCGCCATCCCTCGTTTACGCTTTACGAGAACGACGGCACTGCGCTGGGCGATCACTTCCACTGCTTCGCCTGCCAACGCCACGGCAGCGTGATTGATCTGGTCATGCTGACCGAGCATCTTGACTTCAAGGCCGCGCTCTACTTCGTGCGAGATCGGTATTTGCATGGGCGGGATGTGGGAAGCAGACCTGTAATGCGCCCTGAACTTCGCGTCAAGGGAGATGCGCCACTCTATGAAGATGTGCGGCAACTGCTGGAGGCTGCTACTGCGCACTACCACCAGGCATTGCAGCACCACTCAGCCGCCCGTCACTACTTGCGCGTGCGTGGGCTGAACGATGAGGCAGTGACCCAACTGCGCCTGGGCTATGCCGATGGGAGTCTGAGCCGCGCCCTGCATGAGGCTGGCCACAGTCTCAGCCTGGCGGCAAGAATCGGCCTCATCACTCCCAAAGGCGGGATGTTGCGCGAGCGCATCATCGTCCCAGTGTTGGATGCGACGGCACGACCGGTCTGGTTGATTGGTCGTGCGCTCAGTGATCGGCAGCAACCGAAGTATCTGGGTTTGCCAGATGGCCTTGTGCGCAAACAGCTCATGCAGCTTGGCGCGGCGAAGCGCGGCGTCATCATCGTGGAGGGGCCAATGGATTTGGCCGCGCTGGTGCAATGGCAACTTCACCACGATTTCAGGGTGTTGGCATTGCTGGGCACGGCCCACACCAAAGCCGTAGATGTGTTGGTTCAACAGCATCGAGACGCACCGATCTTCATCGCTACCGATCAGGACAACGCCGGACAAGAGGCGGCGCTCAAGCTGGCAAGCCATCTCATCGAACAAGGGTTACAAGCCACAATCTTGAGTTGGTCGGGTGCCAAAGACTGCGGTGTATTGCTACAACGAGGCGCAGAAGGCGAACGCGTCTTTCATCATGCGCTCACTGAGGCGATGGCACACGACTCGCAAGCCACGCCGTAACCTAAATCAAATTTACTCTTTCTTGAGTCGCCGCGTATGGCTTCATACGCGGCGGCTCGGTTTTTCCTAACGGAGGACACCCTCATGTTTACTTTTACCGAAGCCGAGCTACTGGACAGCCGACTCTCACACACGCGCTTCACCGAGTTAGTAAACCAACCCACTACCCACATCCACGAGATCAAACTCACCACTAACCTGTACGGCGAGTGGCTGTTCATCACCCTCTCGGCCCACATCCCAACGCTGATGTGGGGTGGAGCCGCTAAACGCCAATTGCGACACATCACCTTTTGGGGCATGGGCTACCACGAATCCCGCGAACGCTGGGAGTGCGACGACTGGCGCTGGCACGAAGCCCAACTCTTTGGGGACGCGCTGCGCACACAGCGACTTTCCAAGCCTCGCGTCTGGTTGGAGATCAACGAGCGCCGCACCTTCTGCCTCGCCGAGGCCAAAGCTGAGCCGCCGCCTTCCGCGCATGCCAACGCATTCGCCTTCCTGGCTGACCTGACCGACGAAGACGGCGTAACCACCGAACTCGAAGACTTGGAGGCACTGGGCTTCGACGTTGAGGGCCTGTTTGACGAATAACCTAATTTGTTTTTTGCATCCACCGCCGCGTTTGCACCCGCACACGCGGCGGTGTTGCTTTTCCTGACTGGAGATGAAACCATTAAACTGTTTGAACTTTCGGACAACGCTGTTGTCCTCAAGCGGCGCAATTCACAAAGTCTGTATGAGGCCATAAGTCACCTGCTGACGTACAAGCGCATCCGCTTCACCTGCAATGCCAGCGTTGTGGATGACAACGGACAAACCGGCCACGCCAACCACGTCCTGGCCGTGCTGCGCTACCCACACGCCATCGAAATCATCGGTGTGGACGACGTGACCTACCGCATTCCCTTTGGTGCGCGAGTCGAAGTTGGCGATGCTGAACTGCGTATTGAGATGCACAGCCTCATTCATCAGCGACCCGACTTTGTGCATGTCCGCTGGTTATTTGTTGTGCAAGAGGATGCTGCTGTTCAGACCGGCGACGGCACACCGCCTTGTCAGCCACTCCGCAAAATCGCTTGGCCGACCTGCGAAGAAGACTGGCTGCGCATGGCAACAACGATGCAGTTTGAGATGGAGGTCGCGGTATGAACTTCGCCCTCCTGTCTCCCGAACAACGCCGCGTGCTCAGTCAACGCGGCGGGAAAGCGCGGGCCAAGCAGTTCACCCGCGCATCACAGCAGTTTGCACGGTCGCATGTCTCGCGGGCAGCCTGTCAGCGCAACGGCGCACGGGGTGCCGCCGTCACGCGAGCGCGTTACGGTGATGCGTTCTTGCATGTCAAGTGGACGGCATGGAAACGCGCCCACCCTTCGCCGGGTGAACAAGCTGTCATCGCTGTGCTGGATGACCTCGGTCTCGGTTACGAGCGTGAAGCACGCTTCGATACCTCGCTACGCACCGTGGACTTTCGAGTGCACGCGCCTCACGCCCAAAAGATGATCGAAGTGTTTGGCGAGCCACACTTTCGCTTTGCCGATGCTGCTGCGCGGGATGAGGACAAGTTGCGCACGCTATGGGCACTTGGCTTCGAGGTGCTGGTGATCTCGCATGAGCAGATCTGCCAGACCCGCAGCCTTGTAACCGACTTTCTCAAGTAGCTCTTTTCAAAAACTTGCGCGGCGCGATTAACTCGGATGAGTTGACCGCGCCGCGCTTTTCATGCCATGAACAAACCAAACAAATGCCACGTGAACGAATCGCAGTTGAGTTTGATTGTGTATCAATCGCTTGACGAGTTACCTGAGCATGACCGTCCGCACGCCCGCGCCTTGCGGGAGGGCATCTCAGCCTGCAGCACCTCCGAGTTGCTGCAAATTCTCATCGGTGGGCCGTATGCCGAGCGGGCAGCCCGCACATTGTTGGGCGAGTGCAACGACCTGCACGGCTTGGCTCGTAAATCGCTGATCGAGATGGCCGATACCGTGTGTGGGATCGGCCTCGCCAAAGCCACGCAGATCAAAGCCAGCGTGGAGTTAGGCAAACGCATGGTGCTGTCGTCAGCCGCACCCCGCACACTGATCAAGACACCCGCCGACATTGCTAACCTTCTCTTGCCGATGATGGGTTTGTTGGATCAAGAGGAAGTGTGGACGGTGATGTTGGACTCGCGCAATCGTCTGATTGGTACGCCGACGATGCTATATCGCGGCTCATTAAATTCTGCCCACATGCGCGTGGGTGAAGTCTTTCGGGATGCAATTCGCCACAGCAGCGCCTCGCTCATCATCGCGCATAACCATCCCAGTTGCGATCCATCCCCGTCTGCCGATGACGTGTTGGTGACAACTGAGTTGATCAAGGCAGGCAAGCTCTTGGACATAGAGCTGCTGGATCACATGGTTATAGCTGGCACGACTCGCTATGTCTCGCTCAAAGAGCGTGGTCTGGCATTCGAGTAGTCCCCGATCAAGTTTCAATTTCAGCAACAGGTGCGCCACCTATCCGGATGGTGCGCCTGTTGTGTTTGAGGAGCACATCCAAATGAAAACCGTTAATCGAGAAAACAACACTGCCAGTCACAGCGTGATTGGCTTACACAATTTTCACCACACGCGCCTGACGCGACCTGCGTGGAACATCCGCACCACGTTCGATCCGCAAGACCTGGCAGGCATGGCCGAGAGCCAACGCGCCCTTGCCGCCAAAGGCGAGCCACCCTGTCTGCAACCCCTCATCGTCGCCCCGCTGCCGCCCGAACGCTTTGATCCCAACTCCACCACCCAAACACTGTTCATCGTCGCAGGCAACCGCCGCCACGCGGGTAATGAACTGCTGGGCCAAGATGCCCCGCTGCTGAATTGCCTCGTCCGCGAATACGCCTCGGTGCAAGACATGATGGCCGCCGTGTGCATTGAAAACGGCCAGCGCACCGACCCCACGCCACTGCAATGGGGGCGCTACTTCAAGCAATGCCTCACCTTTATGGGCCTGGCCGAGTTGCGCAAGATGGTGGGCAAGTCGAGAGAGACCATCGGCCTGTATGTCGGCTTGCTGGATCTGTGCCCGGACGTGCAAAACCTCATCGAGCGCGGCGAGTTGTCAGTGAACGTGGCCTCGCAACTGGCTCCGCTCAACCGTACGCCAGAGCGACAGATGCGAGTCGCGCTCAAGCTGCTACGGCGCGGCATGAACGCCGAGATCGCTCGGCAAGCCGTCAACACCGCGCTTCAGTTTGGCGAGAGGCCCAAGCGGCGGACATCCAAGCATCGCACTTCGCAGAACGCAGCTGTCACAAAGCTGAGCGATGTGCCTGCGCTCGCTGGCGTGCCACAACAGATTCAGACAGACAGCTCGCTGAGTGACTTCCGGGCACACGCCGCACGTCGTTGTGCCGCATGTCCGGTGAACAGCGTTGGGAAGCTAATCGAACCGGCTTGGCATCTTGGGCTGGCCTCAGCCCATCGCCAATGCACGGCCTGCAACATCCGCGCTGCCGATGTCTGTTGTGCCTGCCCGTTGGCACTGTTCATGCAGGATGTGGTCGCAGATGTGTTGGGCAATGCCACAAACGAGGAGGTGTGCCATGCATGACGAACATGCATCCGACACCGACCTGAATCATGCTCTGGACATCGCCATCGCCCAGCACCAGATGGCAACCGTCTGGCGAACCGGGCGACACCCACGCCGGGGCTGGACACCGGCAGAGGTGCGCTTCATGGATGCCCACATTGGCAAGCTCGCGCCCGAGGCGATGGCGCAGCAGTTGGGCCGCAGCCCTTCGTCCACGCTGCAAAAGATTCAATCATTGGGCTACAACCTCGTCGCCGAGGCACGTTTGCCGCTGGGTCTGACGGCGGCGGCGTTGTCCCGACGGTTGAGCCTCTCGCTGGAGCAGGTCTGGCGGGATGTGCAACGCGGGGTCATTCGCGCCGAGCGGCACAACCGCAAGGACTACTGCATCGCCTGGCCGGAGGTGGCGACCTACGAACGACGGATGAGCCAGTTGTTGCACAGGCGTGCGCGCGTGCTGGCCCGCATCAAAGAACCAACGTTGACCAAGCAGCAGGCGATGGCCTTGCTCGGGCTGAGCGAGACGCATATCACCCGATACCTGCAAGCCAAAATTCTCAAGGCCTGGAAAGTGCCGTGTAAGTATCAGCCCTCGGCTCACCAGCGGTGGGAGTGGTGGGTATCGCAGGCCTCCGCCGAGAAGGTGAAAGCCGACCGCGAGGCCGGGCGATTGCGGCTGCGCAAACGGGCATACCGCCAGATGCAACAGCAGACCAACGCCGAGATTGCCCGCCTGCGCCGAGCGCGACGGCTGGGGCTGCGCGATGACTTGAAGCACCCGCGCAGCGCTGTGGTGCCGGGCTGCTTCACCGTGCGACAGGTGGCCTCGCATGTGCAACTGTCCGAGGCGCAGGTGTATGAGCATCTCAGGCTGGGGCGGCTGAATGGGCAGCACATCCGCGTCGGCACACGTCGGTTCTGGGTGATTGCGCCAGAGGCGTTGCAGCCCTATCTCGATTGGTGCCAACGCAGCAACCGCGCGACAGGGCCGCTGAAGGCCTGGCGTACGCAGGTGGACAAAGTGCATGCCAGCGGGCGCATCACGTTGGTTGAGGCGGCCCATATTTGCCACATGAAGGTGGGGACATTGGTTGCCGCGGTTCAGCGTGGGCACCTGCGCTGCAAGAAGATCGGCAAGCTGCGGGCGGTGACGCAGGCTGACCTGGCCGAGTATCGACAGCATCGCAGCGATCCTTGCACTTGCTGGGAGAAACGCATGGAACGCATTCATGCCAAAGGTTGGATGACGGCATCTGAGGGCGCGAAGGAATTCGGCGTAAGCGCGGCGGCCATTTACACGGCGGCGCGTGCGGGGCGATTGCGCTCGCGGCAAGTGCAAGGGTTGCGTGTCTTCAGCCGTGCAGAATTGCGGGCGTATGCGCAGGCGGTGAAACGGCGACGGCAAAAGCGAGAGAAAGAAGAGCGAACTCACGAGGGCTACAGCACTGTAGCCCTCGTCGCTTTTTCGGCAAATAAGGAGCGTGAATCATGAACACGCAACCGACATCGTTGCAAGCCCAACTGCGCAACTACAAGCCGCACAAGATGGATTCCAACCTGCAACGCGACTTGCAGCACGGCTGGATGCTGCCGTATCTGCTCGGCATGGACGAGCGGGCCGATGGCCGTTGGGAGTATTGGTGTAGGACGATGCAAGCCAGACATCTGCTGGACGACCCCATCCCGCAGATTGACTGGTGTGATGGGCTGCGCGATGCCACGCCGTGGCGCAAGCACTGCGAGGAATGTTTGGACCTGGTTGCCCACAGCGGGCATGAGGGCTGGATGGGCTGGTCGTCGTGGGACAACTTCGACTACTTTCTGTCGTGGCTGTTGTTTGGCTTTGGCTGTGCGCACCAGAAGGAATTGCCAAAGGAGCCAACGCAAGGGGCTTCGATGCGGCTGTATCAGCACTTCAACCTGAGCTGGCCGCTGGCGTATCCCTATGACGTGTTTGGCGACTTGATGGCGGAGTGCCGGATGGGGCAGTCGTCTGGCTTCTACCCCACACCCATGAGTCTGTGTGTGTTGATGACGCGGATGACGATTGAGGGCGGTGAAGAAAATACAAGCTTGGATCATCGCGCACAGTCGGTGCATGAGCCGTGTGTGGGCACCGGGCGGATGTTGTTGGCGGCTTCGAACTTCTCGATGCTGCTGAGCGGGCAGGACATCTCGGCCATCTGCATCAAGGCGACGTTGTGCAATGGTTACCTGTATGCGCCGTGGTTGGTTCGGCCACTGCCGTTTTTGCGAGACGATGTGCTTGTGGGCGAGGTCATGGATCAGGGCAATGCGATGACCTCGCCGCCTGCCGCACCGATGCTAACTGCACCAACGCTCACTACACAAGATGCTGCGTCATCTGAAGTAAACGACGACCCTCAAGCTGATTCAGCAAGAAGCCATGAAGCTTGGTTAACGCAGGTGCCATCAGCGCCACGCAAGCCAGTGCGCACCTCGCCGCGTGCGCCCATCAAAAATCCAGCCCAGCAAGCCTTGTTTGTGATGAGCGCCGATGACGATGCTGACATCACGTTGAGCGAGGTGGGTGATGCGTGACCTCCTGCGCGCCTACAACGACCAAGCCGCCGTCGAGTGCTGCGGGTATGCGCTGGATGGTGAGGTGTTGGTGCTGGCCGATCTGGTCGGCTACAAGACAGCCTGCAAGAGCCTGTGGGCGACGACGGTCAACAGCCCGCGCAAGCCGTTTTACATCAGCGGCGAGGTCAAAGCCTGCCGCGGTGAGATCAAGCGCACCCGGTATCGCGCCTTCTGGGCCGAGTTGCCGGAGCAAACTGCGCATAACCTCGTCATCGTCAATACGCGCGTGTTGGAAGCTGGGCCTGATGTCAGTGGTGAAGCCCAGCCGTTCTACCTCATCACCAGCCAGGACAAATTACCGTTGCCGCGTTTTGTCGCGCTGCTCAATCAGGCCCTTGATCTACCGATCTTGCCCGCATGGGCCGAGGTGCTCTGGCAATGCGGCCAGGATGAATCACTCATCACTGGGTTGACGCACGGTGGCGACATTGCCGCGGCGTGGCGTGTGCTGCCGGATGAGGCCCAGTGGGGTGAGCTGATTCAGAGCGGGTTACAAGACGGCACGATCCGATTGGATTAATTTTCATACAAAGGCTTTGTGTCTTTGGGTGAACCGGTTTCAGAAGGGCAGATGCACACGTTGTGAATCGGCCCTTCTGTTTGTGAGGACAACATGCGATTAGCTGGACAAGAGAAGATGGGTTTCTACGCAACTCCCACTACTTTGCTAGACACCATTGCATCCCATTTGGTTGCGGTCGAGGGGAGTGTGGGCGCGAGACTGCTCGATCCCTGCTGCGGAATGGGCGAGGCATTGGCCTACATCGCAGCCAGGCTCAACACGAGTGAGACCTGGGGTGCAGAACTCAGCCCGGAGCGAAGCAAAGTTGCCGAGACCGTGTTGACGAAGGTGCATCACTGCGCGTGGCAAAGCTGCAAAGTGGGGCGTGGCAGTGTTAGCCTCGTCTGGAACAACCCGCCCTACGATTTTGACCCGACGACGAAGCTGCGCCTGGAGCAGACCTTTCTGGATGACACCGCGCATGTGCTGTGCGAGGGTGGCATCCTGGTCTACATCGTGCCCAAGTCGGCGCTGGGCATCCCGGCCATCGCCCGGCATCTGGCCGCGCGGTATGACGACCTCGGCATCTACCGATTTCCCGATGCTGAATACGCTGCCTACAAGCAAGTCGTGGTGTTTGGTGTGCGCAAGCCGCGCTATGCCCTGCCAACCGATGTGGCCGTAGCGACGATTACCGATTGGGCGCGGCTGCCTGCCAGCGAGTTGCCAGTGTTGGCGATGCAGTCATCAGCGCGATACCGCGTGCCGCCCGCGCCGCTGCGCGATGTGGATGGCAGAGCACCGGTGTTTCGGCGCACGCACTGGCAGCCTGAAGACTTGATTGCCGCTGCCCAGGCCAACGGTGTGCGGGCCAAATCCAAAGCCTGGCGCGAGGCACTGGCCGATGCAAACGCCGAGTTGAGCCTATGTCCGGCCATGCCGCTCAAACGCGGTCATGGGGCCATGTTGTTGGCGGCAGGGCTGATGGGGTTGATGCGACTGTCGCATGAAGGGCAACCGTTACTGGCCAAAGGCCGCGTCATCAAGACCCAGCAGGTGGCGGTTGAAGCCATGAGTGATGCGAATGGGCGGGTGAGCGAGAAGACGGTGGCGAAAGATATTTTCATCACCCGCGTCGCCACGCTGGATGCACGGGGGCAGCTTGAGGTCATCACCGATCAGGCCGGGCTGTCGGCCTTCATGCAGCGGCATGGTGAGGAGTTGGGCAAGCAGGTCATCGAGAAGCACACGCCCGCCTATCGGTTTGACCCCAGCGAAGCCGAGTGGCAGGCGCTGGCGCAGATTGGGTTAACGATGCATCTGCCGGGGCGCAAGGAGACCGGGCTGATGGCGGCGCAGAAGCATGTGGCGATTGCGGCGGCGCGGGCGTTGCGCAAACGCAAGGCCGCCATCCTCAATGCCGAGCAAGGCTTTGGCAAAACGGCGACGGCGTGTGGCGTATTGGAATTGCTGAAGGCGTATCCAGCGGTCGTGATTTGCCCGCCTCACTTGGTGCGCAAGTGGGTGACGGAAATCGAACGGGCGGTGCCGGGTGCGCGAGCGCGCATTGTGAACTGCGTGGAGCGAGGAGAAGAGGACGACGGACGGCAGACGACCGACGGCAGCTTAGAGCGAATGTCGTCCACCGTCGGACGTCTCGGCTTCCAAGCCGCGTCGTCATTAGCCCGCTACTCCGTGATGGACTTTGTGCGGGACTACAAGGCGGGCAAATTGGGGGCGAAGGCTGTGGCGGTGGTTAGCCGAGAGCGAGCCAAGTTGGGGAGTGGCTGGGCACCCGTGGCGATGGTTCGCCAGCAGTGGGATCGCGAGCAAGGCGAATGGCTGCGGGTGTTGGCTGATCCGAACACCGGGCAGGTGTTGCTGAATGACGACGGCATTGAATTAACGGATGACGCGGCGGCGTGGAAATGGCTGGCGTCCAGGCAGCGCTTCAGCCAGACCGAGCCGGTGAAGGGCTGGGCCATCGATTACGAACAAGGCAAGCTGCCGCGCCGGACGGGGCAATGGGGCGAGCGGGTGGTGCGCACGCCGCTGTATACCCAGGGGCAAGGCACGGGTTGCATCGGCAATATCTTGGCGGGTGCAAGGATGACCGAGTGCGCCGAGCAGCGGGTGGGTTTTCGCCGGTATCCACTGGCCTCGTTCATCCAGCGCAAGTTGAAGGGCTTTTTCAAGCTGTTGATCGGCGACGAGTTGCATCAGTTTGCGGCAGCGCGCACCGACCAGGCGATTGCCTTTCATCAACTCTCACAGGCGTGTCGTTACACGCTTGGCCTAACCGGCACGATCTTTGGCGGGAAGGCGAGCAGTTTGTATCACCTGATGCATCGCACCTCCGCTGAGATGCGGGCTGAATTCGGGGCGCGGGATGAGCACAAGTGGAGCCAGCGGTATGGGGTGCTGGAGGTGACGCGCTGGGATTCGAAAGGTGAAGCCACGACTGAAGAAGATGGCGCGTTTAGCGGCTACAGCCGCGACCGCGTGGTCATTCGTGAGCTTCCGGGCATCAGCCCGGCGGTGATCCGATATCTGTTGCCGCATACGCTGTTTGCCCGCATCACGGATTTGGGCTATGCCCTGCCCGCTTACCAGGAGCAAGTGGTGCGGTTGGAGATGGCCCCCGCACAAGCCGAGCAACTGTGGGCCGAGGTGTATGACCCACGCAGCGACAGCGGCAAGCTGTATGCGCTGATGCGGGCGGCGCTGAAGGACGGCGACAACGCGCTGCTGAGCGTGTGGTTGCAGACGGCGTTGGCGCGGCCCAACTCGTGCTTTCGGGCCGAGGACGTGCAGCGGTTGGTGAAGCTGCCCAAGCCTGCATCAAAAGCGAAGGCGGATCTGAGCATCGTGGGTCAGCGGCGGCAGTTGTTGAAGAAGGAGGTGGCGCGGGCGAAGGTGATGGCACTGCCCGCCGTGAGCCAAGGGTGCTGGCTGCCCAAAGAGCAGTGGTTGATGGACTACTGCCAGCAGCAGATTGCCAAAGGGCGCAAGGTGCTGGTGTATGTGCGGCAGACGGGCACCCGAGACATCCAGCCGCGCATCGCGGAGGTGTTGAAGTCAGCGGCGATCCGGGTGAAGGTGTTGCCTACCAACATCAAGCCGGAGAACCGCGAGGCGTGGGTGCAGGTGAACGCAAGCAGTTTAGATGTGTTGATCGTGAATCCACAAAAAGTTGAGACCGGCCTTGATCTCGTCATGTTTCACAGCATCGTGTGGTTCGAGATTAATTACAGTTTGTATGTGATGTGGCAGGCGATGCGGCGGGTGTGGCGGCTGGGGCAGACGAAGCCAGTGGAGGTGATCTTCTTGTCTTACAAGGACACGCTGGAGGACCTGGCGCTCTCGTTGATGGGTCGCAAGTTGTATGCGGCGCAACTGCTGTATGGCGATGAGGTGGGTGGCGCGATTGTTGAGAGCGACGACGGCAACTTTCTGACGGAGTTGGCGCGGGCGGCGATGAGCCGGGTGGCGGTGGAGGACTTGTCGGGGTTGTTTGCCGAGGCGAATGGTGGGGAGGTGGTGACGCAGGATGATGATGCGATGATGGGTGAGAGTGTGGCGGATGAGGCTGTGCCGGTACCTGCGTCGCCACTGATCAACCCAGGTGTGGAGGTGATTTCGATGGAGGAGATGCGGCGGTTGGCGGGTTCGTTGCGCTCGACTTCACGGCGGGGGCGGCGGGCTGAGTCTGCGAATGCGAGTCAGTTGTCGTTTTTGAGTGAGGAGATGGGCGGGGCGTTAGTGGAATTGGCGCTGGCTGATGGGTGAGGTGTGTTGGCGAAAAGAGCATCGAATATTTTTCGATGCTCTTTTTTTGTGTACGGTGTATTGGTATCGTTGTTCAGAAATCTATGACATCGGCCCTACGAGGGCCACAGTTGTGGTGTCAATGTCTTCAGTAAATACAGTGGATGCGCGGGATACCCGGCCAGCGTCAGCCGCATGAGTGAGGGCCGATTAGCGAGAAGATTCAACACCATTTGATCGCGGCCCAAGTGTGAGCCGTGATTGCCCCAAGCCGCAACAACGACAGCGGCGCTCGCCGCCGCTTCGGCAATCCAGCGGTCATTTTCGTCACCGATGGGTGCGGGGTGCAGCTTCATCACTTTGGGATCGGTGGCGCGCAGCGCAAACAGATTGGTGGCACACATGGCACCATATCCCCAGCCTTTTGCAAAGCGGATGCAGCGCCGCATG